>JBCBDH010000006.1:0-20695 GCA_038529855.1 Bacteroidota bacterium
AAGCTTGGTCAAACAGCGCCTCAAATCCCCCATAAATCCCAAAAACGATAAAGATGCCTCCTGCCAGAAAAGCGACCAATTTAAAAATAGATTCAAAGGCAATCGCCGCCACCAATCCTTCATGCCTTTCATTGGGATCAACATTTCGAATACCAAACAAAATGGTAAAAACAGCCAGGGCAATGGCAATGTATAGGGCGGAATCTTCATAAAAAGGAATTTCTCTGTATAGCAACTTACCTCTTTGCCCAGACAGTATGTCCAGACAAAAAGCAATACCCTTGAGCTGAATAGAGATGTAGGGGATAATTCCAAAAAAGGCAATAACCGTCGCTACCGCTCCCAACAAGGCAGATTTCCCATAACGAGCAGAGATAAAATCAGCAATAGAGTTGATCCTTTGAGCTTTGCTGATTCGAATAATCTTAGTGAGAAAAAATACCCAGAGCGGCGCAAAAATCGTTGGTCCGAGATAGATAGGGAGAAAGCCATAGCCATTGGTGGCCGCTCGACCAATGCTCCCAAAATAGGTCCATGCTGTACAATAAACAGCCAAAGACAGGGCGTAGAAATAGGGATTATTGACAATACTTTTTTTACTGCGCTCGCGCTGCTCAGCATAGAAAGCAATAACGAAGAGCAAGGAGAAATATCCCAAAAAAGCTATGATCAAAAAGGTTAATCCCATAGATGGATGATTCGATTACCGATGGTCCTTATCCTGCCGCTCTACCCAAAAGTAAACCAAAGCAATCAAAACCACCCATACGATAAAAAAATAAATGTACAACAAAGGAAACCCCCAAAGAGACCTTTCTTCCCCAAAAATGGAGATCAACGGAAAGTTGAAAACCAGAACGGCGAGGAAGAAGATGCCTATGAGCATGGTTGTCCTGTCTTTCGACATGAGGCTTGAATAGTTGTGCATTTTCTCCATTTTTGAAAATGCAAGTTATAAAAAAAGGCATTGAGGCTTTTGCTTCAATGCCCGTTTTATTGATCAGCTAGGCTTACTAATTGATTGGACAAATAATAGCGACTAGCCAGATTGTTCAGTGGGATTCAATTAGTCAAACGAACAACTAAAGGGCAGGGAGCCCAGAGGTATCCTAATCAGCACCACTTGCTAAAGCAGCCTGTTTCAACATTCCTTGGAGCAAGCCCCAAGGAATGTTTTTCATATCCAAATCCAGAAATACGTTTTCTTAGTGCGCGTGTGCTTCTCCAGAACCTCTAGGTATGCGGATGTTCTCTACGATTTCCTGAACGTCAGCAGGAGGTGCAGGCGTCATTCTGGAAACAACCAAAGAAACAGCTAGATTAACGACCATTGCTACCGTACCAAATCCTTCAGGAGAGATACCAAACCACCAATCATCAGCGGTTCCACCACCAAACATCTGTAGTTTGTACTTCATCATGTAAAACAGCATCAGCAAAATACCAATAACCATACCCGCTACTGCACCTTCTCTGTTCATCCGCTTATCAAAAACACCAAGGATGATGGCGGGGAAGAAGGAGGCAGCGGCCAGACCAAAGGCCAGGGCGACAGTAGCAGCTACAAAGCCAGGGGGATTAATCCCAAAATAACCGGCCACAAGTACGGCAAAAATAGCACCGATACGCGCCCACATCAATTCGCCCTTCTCACTAATATCGGGCTTGATCTGCATTTTGATCAAATCGCGACTGATCGCCGTGGAGATGACCAGAAGCAAACCAGCGGCAGTAGAGAGGGCAGCAGCCAGACCTCCTGCAGCTACTAATGCAATGACCCAGGCGGGTAAATTAGCAATCTCGGGATTGGCCAAAACCATGATGTCTCTATCAATGGTTAATTCATTGCCACTCCATCCATTCTTAGCCGCTACATTGGTCGCAAAAGCCTGGTCTTTATCATTGTAGTACTGTACCTTTCCGTCCTTGTTTTTATCTTCCCATTTTAGTAAGCCTGTCTTTTCCCAATTGGTTACCCAGCTAGGCATTTCGCTGTATTCCTTATCGGCAACTGTATTAATCATATTGATTCTCGCAAATACGGCGATAGCAGGAGCAGTCGTGTAGAGGATAGCGATGAAGATCAAGGCCCATCCTGCTGATCTACGCGCATCGCGTACTCTAGGTACCGTAAAGAAGCGAACAATTACGTGAGGAAGACCTGCCGTTCCGACCATCAAAGCAAATGTAATGGCGAATACGTCTATCATTGATTTATTACCCGAAGTGTAGGCAGCAAAACCAAGATCGGTATGCAATTGATCGAGTTTATCCAAAAGATAGGTTCCATCACTTGCCGTTCCGCCAAAACCAATTTGTGGGATGAGATTACCAGCCATAGCCATAGAGATAAAAATAGCTGGAACCATATAAGCAAAGATCAATACACAATACTGGGCAACCTGTGTATAAGTAATCCCTTTCATTCCTCCCAATACCGCATAAAAGAATACGATGGTCATCCCAATACCTACCCCCACATTAATATCTACTTCCAAAAAGCGAGAGAAGACCACCCCTACCCCACGCATCTGTCCTGCTACATAGGTAAAGGAAACAATGATGGCACAGGCTACGGCTACCGTTCTAGCCACATTAGAATAATAGCGATCCCCAATAAAATCGGGTACGGTAAATTTTCCAAATTTTCGCAGATAGGGCGCCAATAGTAAGGCTAATAGAACATAGCCTCCCGTCCAGCCCATCAGGAACACCGAGCCATCGTAGCCCATAAAAGAAATCAGGCCCGCCATAGAAATAAAAGAAGCTGCACTCATCCAATCTGCTGCTGTAGCCATACCGTTAGCGATAGGCGGAACACCTCCACCCGCCACATAAAAATCTTTGGTCGACCCTGCTCTCGCCCAGATGGCGATTCCGATATACAGGGCAAAGGTCAATCCGACTATAATGAAAGTCCATGTTTGTACACCCATGGTTGAATAGTTTTTTGTTTGATAAATGGATTGAAATGTTCGTTTCGAGTCCGACTACTTTTCATCTACATCATACTCCTGGTCCAGCTTATTCATCAGCTGCACATAGACGAAGATGAGAATGACAAAAACATAGATCGAGCCTTGTTGAGCAAACCAGAAGCCCAGTTTAAAGCCTCCTATTCGAATGCTATTCAAGGCATCTGCGAAGAAGATACCAAAGCAGTAAGACACCAGGAACCAGATTCCAAGCAAAACAGCCAAATAGCGGAGGTTAGTTTTCCAGTATTGTTTTAAGTCTTTGTCTGACATGATTAAAGTGTTTAAGTTGGAAGTGAAGATGGATCATGATCTCTCCTCATCCTATAAGAAAATATGTGCCTGCAGCCGGATTTGGCCCAGCGTATTATTATCGGCAAAATCAGTAATAGCCCCTTCGCGAATATCATTAGTGATCTGATGATACTCCAGGGTGATCTTTGCATGATGTCCCAATATAAAGTAGTTGGCGCCTATATTCACCTCGCTGACCGTTTCCTCAAAACCATCATAGTTCGCATTTTGGTAAGAAATATAGGGCATAATTTTGGTACCAGGAATTAGGTAGCCCGCTTGCGCATAAAAGACATTGCCTGTACCAGCCCAGCGGCTTACGTAATTCTCTCCATAATTATAGCTCATAAAGGAGGCATAAGCATTAAGCGCACCAGTACCAACTGGCATATCCAGAAAAACATCTAGCCCCAAATGCGTCACATTCTCATGTTCATCAGATGAAGTATCGTACATGCCATTGGGGTGTAGGAAAAACCCAGCACCAACACTCAACACTTTCTTTTTCCCGAGATAGGTACCGACAAAGTAGGGTAATTTATTGGATTCCTTATCCCAGATATTGTAGTTAAAATAACCTTCTACAATCGTATTACCCATAGGGTCACCATCGGCATCAGGTGTGGAGGAGCCCGTATAAGTCAGCGAGCTCTCTCTCGTACCAAAATGCATACCAGCCCCCAATGCATTTTCTGGCCTCATAGGATTATTAATGGCCAAACGATATTGGAATTTATCAATTCCTCCTTTGGCATAAATTCCTAGATGACGAGCAAATTGATCGGTAATCCCCAAGGAATGCCAGTGGGCAAAAGGACGGGTGTTGTCCATCGTCATAAAATTCAGAGTCGACTGATTGGCCAATCGGGTAAGACCTTTCCAGTAGTGCAATCCCGCTCCAACATACAGCTCATTAGTCAATTTAAATTCCGTCCAAGCGCCATGTAGAAAGAGCTGAGGGCCATTGCCTTGGTTACCAAGTGCATTGAGGTTTCCAGAAGTCAAGCCATTGAGCCCCCAATGGGTAAGGATCAAAAACTTGGGAGAAACCTGGGCAAAGGCCAGAAAGCGAGAACGGCGAATAGAAGCAGAAAACTGGGTCCTTTGATCGTCGGCAGTTAGATTATTTGATGTCACCCACATTTGATGCCAGGTGATAAAGCGAATGTATTTTTTACCACTCTTATCCAGTTTAATGGTTAGTGGCTTATAACTGTGATCAATGGCAGGTGGCTCTTCTGAGGTGGCTTGTGCCATTAACTGGCCTAAGGAAAAACTAACCAAAAAGGCCAAGCTAAATATAGATTTGAGTAAAAGGTTGCGATTCATATTTTTTAATTTGCCTAGCTGTATTTTGCCAGTTCGAGGTTAAAAAAGTAGAGTAATTGGCCAATTAATCTATATATCTATTCATAAAAGTATATAGATGTTTATATATTTTCAAATTTTTATCCATTTTTGTGTAAAAAAAATCCATAAAAGATTTTCTGAAGCGTAAAATCGCCCTAACTTAATTTTATATCAGACTACCTAAAAAGAATAAAAACATGATATATCAAGAATTTTATGATAAGAGTATCGAGGAGAAAGAAGCCTTCTGGCAAGAGCAAGCGGAAGCCATTGACTGGTTCGAATTTCCCAAAACCATCCTGAGCAAAAATGAAAAAGGCTTTTACCGATGGTATGAGGGAGGAAAGATGAATACTTGCCATCTAGCCATTGATTACCATTTGGCCAATGGTCGGGGAGAACAGACGGCATTGATCTACGACTCACCAGTCACTGGGCAACGACAGCAGCTGACTTATACAGCACTGAAAACAGAAGTAGAAAAGGTGGCGGCGGGCTTGCGTCAATTAGGCGTAGGCAAAGGAGACCGAGTAATTATATATATGCCAATGATTCCCGAAGTCACTTTCGCTATGCTCGCTTGTGCGCGTCTAGGGGCTGTACACTCTGTGGTCTTTGGTGGCTTTTCTGCACATGAGCTGGCCATCCGAATTGACGATGCGGAGCCCAAGGTCTTGCTTACGGCCAGCTGTGGGATCGAAATTTCCAAAATCATTCAATACAAACCGATTGTAGATGCGGCTCTGGAAGAAGCCAAGCATCCAATAGAAAAGGTAGTCGTCTTTCCCCGACCCCAGGTAAAAGCTGAGCTACAAATGGGCCGCGATCTGGATTGGAATGATTTTACTATTGACGGTGAGCCTGTAGACTGTGTGCCAGTGAACGCAAGTGATCCGCTTTATATTCTGTATACTTCTGGGACGACGGGTGTTCCCAAAGGCATTGTCCGAGATAATGGTGGACATGCCGTAGCGATGAAGTTTTCGATGAAACACATTTATGGCATCGATCCAGGAGATGTGTACTGGGCGGCTTCTGATGTGGGTTGGGTGGTTGGACACTCCTACATTGTTTATGCCCCACTTATTCATGGTTGTACAACGATCTTATTTGAAGGAAAACCCATTAAGACTCCAGACCCAGGGACTTTTTTCCGAGTCATCGCAGACCATCAGGTCAAGGTTTTATTTACTGCACCAACGGCTTTCCGAGCAATCAAGAAGGAAGATCCAGAAGGGAAATATAGACAAGTCTATAATACTTCTTGTCTGGAATATCTATTCCTGGCTGGAGAAAGATGTGACATCGCCACACTAGAATGGTGTCAGGACTTACTTGAGGTACCCGTTATTGACCACTGGTGGCAGACAGAGTCAGGGTCACCTATGTTGGCCAATCCAGTTGGCATAGAACTGCTCCCCGTCAAACCTGGCTCAGCTGGTAAGGCCGTTTGTGGATATGATCTTCGGATTTTGGATGATAAGGGGCAGGAACTTGCTGCTAATGAAGAAGGAGCTGTTGCGCTGAGATTACCCCTGGCCCCTGGAGCTTTACCTACCCTATGGAATGATGATGAGCGATTTCAAAAAAGTTATCTCGATCTGTTTCCGGGCCATTACTTTTCAGGAGACGGTGGCTACCGCGATGAGGAAGGGTATGTATTTATCACGGGCCGTATGGATGACATCATCAATGTAGCCGGTCATCGGCTTTCGACCGCAGAGATGGAAGAAGTCGTAGCCTCCCACCCTGCTATAGCAGAATGTGCTGTCATAGGAATCAAGGATGAACTAAAAGGACAAATCCCAGTAGGATTTTATGTCCTTAAGAGTGGGGTAAGCAGTACGCCTGAAAGTATCGAGAAAGAATTGATCCAAATGGTTCGAAATGCCATTGGGCCTATCGCCGCATTCAAAAGAGCCGTCCCTGCTTTGCGACTGCCAAAGACTCGTTCGGGAAAGATACTTAGAAAAATTATGCGGGCGATTGCCGATGGGCAGACTTTCAATCCACCTTCTACGATTGAAGACATTACTGTTTTAGATGAATTAAGAGAACTCATGTTGCGAGAGCAGGTGGGAATCGCCTTTGCTTAGGCTATGTATTGGTTGAACCTAAAACCAATGAAGGGATTAGCTCAGTAGCTTTTCCAAAATGGGTAGGATATCGTAAACAGCAGGGTCGGCGAGCGAATAAATAGAGTTTTGGCCCTGTCGACTCACTTTGACAATATTCTTGCTTTTCATAATGCGCAAATGATGTGAAGCAACTGCTTGCTGAATGTCCAATGAGGTAAAAACTTCAGTTACAGACATCTCATTTTTGGTGTGAAGCAACTCAACAATAGCCAGTCGGATGGGATGCGCGATGGCTCGAAGGGTCTCTGTGCTGGTCTCCAAGAAGTCTAAATTTGTTCTGAATGCCATTGTTTTAATTTAGCATTTATGCTTAACACAACAGTATTTACTTGCAAATGTTACAAAAAAATATAGTTATTTAAATATATAGAAACATTATTTTTTTAAAAAACAGGGGTTGACTCAGAAAGATTACTAATAAAAAAAGTCGATATTTCAACACTTATCTATCTCGCTATCAATCAATTATAATGAAAAATCCAATTGCCAGAAGGATTTATGATTTTATCAAGGATTATCCGCCTTTTCATTTAATGGATACCCAGAGTCTGCTCGAACTTTGCGAGTCAGCAGAGGTCAAACACCTTAGCGTCGATCAATTTTTATGGAAACAAGGAGAGGGCCCTCATTCAAGTGTTTATGTACTGCGCGAAGGCGCCCTACATATATATGGGCAGGAAGGAGAACAATTGATTCTGCTGGAGACCCACGATGAGGGAGACGTCGTTGGGCTACGCCCTTTGATCTCTGGGGATAATTATGCTGCTGCTGCAAAAGCCGAGGAAGAATCAATTATCTATGCCTTTGACATTAAGGGTTTGGAAAAAGTAATGGAAGAGAATACTGCTTTTTCCAATTACCTGCTCAGGACCTTTGCGGCCTTGGCTCGCAGTAGATATGATATCAATCAAAAACCCAAAATCTTTTTACACCACGATCAAAAAATACCCGATGACTTTCCATTAATAGAGGTCCAAACCATTCAAACCAACAAAGAACCCGTCACCTGCAAGCCTAACGACTCCATCCTATTCGCCACCCAACTGATGAGCAAACGAAACGTCGGTTCGATGTTAGTTACCAATGAGTACGGCTGCCCGCTGGGCATCTTCACCGATCGAGATTTGCGACACAAAATTGCAAGTAACCAGTTCGACCCCCTACTACCCGTTTCATCCATCATGGTTTCCCCTGTCATCACCGTTCCTCCTGACACCACCGTAGCCAATGTCCAGATCCTCCTGGTCAAACACAAAATCCATCACTTATGTGTCACCAACGACGGAAGCATGGACACCCCAATTATCGGCGTTATTTCCGACCACGATTTATTGGTCATCCAAGCCAATAATCCCGCTATCCTAATCCGCGAAATCCGTCGAGCAAAAACCGGAAGTCAACTGGCAACGATCCGAGATAAGGCAGAAATTCTACTCAAAAAGTACATTTATCAGGAAGTCAGCATCATGTTCATCTCGACGATCCTTTCTGAGATCAATGATGCCCTGATTATCCGCGCCAATCAGCTGGCTGAAGAAACCCTAGCTGCCAAAGGTGTTCAAGCACCCAAGGTCAAATTTTGCTGGCTAGGACTAGGTAGTGAAGGCAGACGGGAACAATTGCTTCGCACCGACCAGGATAATGCCTTAATCTTCGAAGATGTTGCGGCTGAAAAGGAAGAAGCTGTAAAAATGTACTTCTTAAAATTTGCCAAGATCGTAACGGGCATCTTAAACAAAGCTGGTTTCGAATACTGTCCCGCCAATATGATGGCGAGCAATCCCCAATGGTGTTTGCCTTTGAAAACCTGGAAGAAAAATTTCAGCCATTGGATCAACTCTGGTACTAGTGAGTCTCTGCTCCATGCAAACATCTTCTTTGACTATCGCCCCATCTACGGCTCCACAGAACTATCCGAGCAACTAACCGACTTTATCTATGAAGAATTAGAAGATCAAAAAATCTTCTTTTCGCGACTGGCCAAAAATGCACAAGAGAACCCTCCTCCCCTCACCTTCTTCCGAAATTTTGTCGTAGAACCCAGTGGTGTACACAAAGATAAATTCGACATCAAGGCAAGAGCTATGATGCCCCTAACGGATGCTGCTCGGGTACTGACTTTACAAAACCGATTTCGGGGAGTCAATAACACCGTCCGCCGCTATCAGCAGATGGCAGAAATAGAACCACAAAATGCAGAAATTTATCATCAAGCCGCAGATGCCTATGAGATTTTTATGCGCTATCGGGCCCTGCAGGGTTTAAAAGATATGAACTCGGGCAGGTATTTTGATCCAGCCGAGCTCAATAAACTAGAGCGCATGAATTTGCGCAATAGTTTCAAACCTATTCAAGAAATTCAGTCCTTGATCAAGGTCCGCTTCCAAACCACTTTTTTGGATTGAGATCGCTTTGATCAAAGACTCAAACGCCATAGGACCAATGTTCCATTTTTTTAAAAAGCACTTTCAGAAAAAAACGCCTGCGCTTCCTCCTTTTTGGGTGGACTATCTCGCTCTTTTTGATCAGCACCTGAACAAAAGACAGTCTTTTCGGGAATTTCGTTTTGTCGTTTTTGATACAGAGACTACTGGTTTGGATTTGAAAAAAGATCGCATCTGTCAAATTGGAGCAGTAGCCGTCAAAGGGTATAGCATTCATCTCAAAGACTTTTTTGATACCTTGGTCTACCAAGAGTCTGGTGGTTTGGGAAAGGTCAAAGAAGTGCATGGCCTTCGAGACTCAGTGATCCAATCAGGTTTGGAAGAAGAAGCGGCCATTGTCCAATTTATCCAATACCTGGGCAATGCCATTATTCTGGCACATCATGCTGCTTTTGATATAGGTATGATCAATACTGCTTTGAAGCGATCCTTTGGTCCGCGTTTTAAACTCAAAAATAAATACCTCGATACAGCACATATGGAGAAAAGGCTCCGCCCAGTGAGTGCTTATGCTGTAGAAAATCCGTCAGATTACAGCCTGGATGTTCTGGCGGGAAAATACGGCATCGCCCTACACGATCGGCACACAGCCATTGGTGATGCCTTCATCACTGCACAGATATTTCTAAAGATAGCGGCACGTTTAGAGAAGCGCGGGGTGAATAGTATTGGTAGTTTGATGGCAAAGTAGGGACACCACAACCTTTTGGAAATGGTCTCCCTTCAAACCATTACTCATTTCTTAGGGTATGTCCTGGATTGCTAAGGGCTGCTTTTAGGCTTTGGGTACCTACGGTCAAAAAGGCGATCGCTATAGCCCCCAATCCTGTCATGGCAAAAACACCAAATCCAATACTAGTTCGATAAGAAAAATCTTCCAGCCATATCTCCATGAGGTAGTAAGCCAATGGAGAAGCAATTAGAAGGGCAATCAATACCAATTTTAAAAAGTCTTTGGACAGCAAAGTCACAATGCCGCTCACACTGGCGCCCAATACCTTTCGAATACCAATTTCTTTGGTTCGCTGTAGTGCGATGAAAGAGGCCAAACCAAACAAGCCCAGACAAGCCAAAAAGATGGCCAATAGCGCAAAAAGAGAAAATGTAGCTGACATCATTTGCTCTTGATCGTAGAGTTGTTGAATCTCCTCATCGAGAAAGGCAAATTCGAAAGGCGAGGCAGGAGCTAGGGTCTTCCATTCTGATTGAATCGCTTGAATCTGATCGCTTAGATTTCCTTTGTTGAGTCTGATAAAAATATTGCTCAAGGGAGAATAGGCCAACCGCAAAACCAATGGCTCGATCTCATCGTGTAGAGAGGCAAAATTATAATCCTTTACCACGCCAATAATCGGCCCTTTGGCACGACCACCATAGGCAATATTTCTTCCAACAGGATCTTCCCATCCCAGGCGCTCCGCTGCAGTTTCATTGATCAAATAGGCGCTACTATCTGTACTCAGCGCTGGATTAAAATTTCGGCCAGCTGCCATTTGAATATCGAGCACCTCTACAAATTCACTACCAACATGGCTGTAGGAAAGTGAAGTGGCTTCATAATTAGCGGGTTGCTCGGGTACAAATATCGTACTGTCAAATCCATCCCCTGGCAGATACTGCGCAATAGAAGCATCCACCACCTCAGGCATGGCTTTAATCTTATTCAAGAAAAGATTGTAGTTTTTTCCCAAGCCATTGGCCATCCTCACAATCAATACCTGTTCCTGTTCGAAACCCAATTCCTTATCCTGCAGATATTGCAATTGCTCCTTCACCACTAGGGTTCCAATGATCAAAATACTGGAAATACAGAATTGAAAAATTACCAATCCTTGACGAAGTCGATCTTTACCTCTAACCTTGACCAGCTGACCTTTGATTACCCTAATTGGGGAGATAGATGATAAAACTATAGCAGGGACAATACCCGTCAGGATAGCCGTCACCGCTGCCAAAGCCAACAACAAAGCCCAAATAAAAGAAGGTTGATGAAGATTCAGCTGCAGATCCTTTCCTACAAATTCATTGAAATAAGGTAAACCAATCTCCGCCAGAAGAATGGCTAAGATCAAGGCAAATAATACATGAAGCAAAGACTCTCCAAAAAACTGCTGTACCAATTGCGCAGGTCTGGAACCCAGGACCTTTCTAATCCCCACTTCTTTAGCGCGGGTCATCGCTCTAGCTGTAGCCAGATTGATATAGTTGATACTGGCCAAAAGCAAAATAAAAATAGCAATGATGCCAAACATCCAGATATAGTTCAAATTGGGTTCCAAGTGGATAGCCGTGATGGCCTCAAAGGGGAAGCGATCATAATTCTCTCCTTTCCCTTCTGATAAGTTGGCATCGACATATTGCTGCACCTTATCTGCCAGCAAAGCTGGGTCGCCACTTTCGCTCATCAAAAAGTAGGTGAACAAAGTTGCCGAGCCCCATTGTTCTTTTCTTCGCGCTAAATGTTTTAAGCTGGGATTGTTGATGGATAATAAAAAATCAAATTGCAAATGCGACTGTGAAGGAAAGCCTTTGACCACCCCTGCTATCTGCATCATTGTCCCATCATTTCGCTCCATCTGCTGCCCAATAATATCTTGGTAATTGGCTTGCTGACCAAAATACCGCTGCGCTACTTCCTCCGTAATCAGCAAAGCATCAGGATGACGCATGGCCGTCTTGGTCGCTCCTGCCACCTTCTCCACAGTGAAAATGTCAAAGAATTGCTCATCGACGAATAAGACCTGCTCTTCTCGAACAAACTCTTCTCCTTTCTTTAGCGTAAAGCGACCATCAAATACCTGTGTGGCGCTTTCTATCTCTGGAAATTCGCTCTCCATCATACCCGCAAGCGGCATGGGAACCAATGGGATTCTCCAACTATTATCCCCATACTTCGCCTCCCACAAAGAGCGATAAATCCGATCAGACTTTTCGTGAAACTGATCATAAGTCAATTCATCCTGCACCCACAAACACAAAAAGAAGCAAACCGTCATGCCAATGGTTAACCCGATAATACTGATAAAGCTATTCCCTTTATACTTCATCATATTTCTGAGGGCGATCTTGAGATAATTGATATACATCTTGAAATTTTTTGGCCTGTAATAGCAAAAAGACATCTTATAAAAGTCAATCGCTATGCCATTCCTCTAAACCAACTGATAATCAGCCTTTTAGTTATTTATCCTTTAGCTAATATTGTTCGTTTTTGGACAGTATTTGTCCGAATTCGAACAGCTTGTATATCCATAAGTCTCCTAATTTACCGCTCAAAAAAGCAAGCGGGTTTTGGCAATGCCAAAACCCGCTCGTTTATTTTTACTAGTATACTTTGGATAACCAAAGTACCTCAGTTTTATTCTTACTTAATCACGACAAACTTCTCAGAGTAGCGCTCCGTTCCTGTGATGACCTGTAGGACATAAATACCAGGATTGTAGTCGCTTACATTGAGTGTTCTATTGATGCTACCCTTCGCTGCGCTCATTGTCTCATGACGCAAACGCTTGCCTTGCACATCAGTTACGATAAACAACACATCAGAATCCTTCATCAAATCAAGGCTAACTGATAATTCGTTAGTAGCTGGATTTGGGAAGAGGTTCAAGTTACCGATAGTTTTTTCAGGATTGACTACGGTGGCAGGTGCTTCGCCTAAAGCCAAACCATTGCCAGCAGGCAGACTTGGATTCAAACAACCAGACACTTCTACATTATCAATGTATACCCAGTCTGAATTTCCAGAAGCATCACAACGGAACTGTAGCAATGTATTAGCTGTGAATGGACCAGGAATAACTACATTGTCAAAATACCTGGTATCGTTAACGAATTCATCATCGCGATTCCACTCTTCAATTAAAGTAAAGTTGGTACCACCGTCCGTAGAAACCAATAACCAGAAATCTTCATTGCTGTTATCCATACTTCTTGGATAGTAAGAGAAGTCAACCGTCAATTCTTCATACTGGCTCAGATTCAATACATCAGTGGTCATCGTAGAAGCAGCCGTATTATCTCTCAGGCGAACACAAGCACCAGTTCCACCAACAGAGTAAGCGGCATCCCTCGTTGTTCTTCTACAATCGTTACCACCATCATTCCAAATGCCCCAAGAGTTATCAAAGTTATTGAAATCAATCACTTGGTAAGTACAAGTACCGCCACATGGAGGACAAGAACCACCACAGTCAACACCCGTCTCATCGCCATTCTGAATACCATCTGTACAAGTTGGGCAAGGAGGACAGTCAGGACCACCACAGTCAACGCCTGTCTCATTTCCATTCTGTATACCATCTGTACAAGTTGGAGCAGGCTGGCTTACGCAGAAAGTAGTGGTCTCAGAAGAACCAAAGTTACCCCCACTAGCCAATACACTACCATCAGAATCATCCGTCAAGACATAGCTACCTTGGCCATAAGCACAGCAGATACCATCACCGTAAGAGTCAAAGATGGTGAAGTTAAAGCAACCATTTTGCAGACAAGCTGCTTCGACAACAGTAGAACCATCAGGCTGTGAGCCATAAGGACCACCAGAAGCCCAAACCGTACCACCACTAACAATTTCCCAAGTTGTTTCTTCTGGATAGTTATCTAAGACAATCGTCAAGGTAACGCCATTGCCATTACAAGGACAAGGAGGACAGTCGATACCACCACAGTCAACACCTGTCTCATTTCCGTTTTGTACTCCATCTGTACAAGTTGGACAAGGAGGACAGTCAGGACCACCACAGTCAACGCCCGTCTCATTTCCGTTCTGGATACCATCCGTACAAGTTGGAGGTCCGCAAGCTGCAGTACAAGTAGCGTTATTTACCGTATTACGGATGACATTTCCTGGCTGAGGGCCAAAGCCTTCATTGAAGTTGATGCCTACACTCTGCAAGTGGCAGTAAGACATGATGGTACCTCCTTGTGGAGGATTACCAGGGAGTGGACAACTTCCTTCCGTACCACCCGCACAACCATCAATGGCGGTATTATTCCCATTCCATACACAGGCATGCGTATGGCGAGACCCCCAAAGATGGCCAAATTCGTGGGTAGTTACCATGACAGACCAAGAATAGGTTGGTACAGAGGCATAAGTAGAGTTGATGCTACTAAAGGCCAAACTGTTGTCAACATTAGAATTACAAATACCATTAAAACCAGCAGCAATACCACCACTAGCCTGATAAGAGAGCAATTGTCCCAAATCGCCATTGATGCTACTAATATTAGCCTGGAAGTCATTTAACATGCCAGAGCTACTATTGCTAGAATAAGGACTAGGAACATCCCAAACAACCAACTGAGAAACAACCGCTTCGATACTTTCATTAGCATAAATTGTAATCACCTCATTCATCAAACCCGTGATGAATGTCGTTGTTGGTCCTACCCCACCTTTATCATTGTGGATATCGTGGTCAGCCTCCATATATAGACGAATACAGTCACCAGGTGCTCTGTCATTCTCTATATCAAAAGTTAAGTCCTTTGCCTTATAGCCAATACCATCATCAGGGGTCTCACAACCCAGACCGAGTTCTGCGATGACCTCCTTATCATCGTAGATAATGTGTTTGCTTGCTCTATTTTGGAGTTTACCAATCACCAAATTGCCTTGGGCAGAGCTAATCAAACCCATGATTTCTCCATCAAAAAAGCTGACAGCAGCAATAGAATTATCATCTCCTTTGATAATACCGCGATAGTGAACGCCTGTATTGACGTCAACAACAGCATCATCAGAGCGACGAACAACGGTAAAATCTGGTGTGAAGATATTTACCTTAACCAGTTCCAATTCAAAACTGCTGGTAAACCGAGTAGGAATCTGCAGCGTGATGGCTTCTGGCTGTTGCTGGCCAACTAAACGCAAGTTGGCAGCATCTAGATCGAACAGATTATAGGCTTGTACGGCCTCTTCTAATTCAACATCATCCCGACTAGTATTCAGGTCAATATCGAATACATTTACTTTTTGAAAGTTTTGTGCATTGTTTTTGGTTACAGCGACGAGGTCCTTGGGTTTACGGACATCAGATTGTGCAAAAGATAGATTGAAGAACATGATTGCGAGGGCAACCAATAGTAGGTGTTTCTGCATGATGAAAAATTTATGTGAAAGAAAATATCGCTTCGCTTCTCCCCAGTCAAATATATGTAATCTCAGTCAATATTAGGAAGAATAAAATGTATTGTTTTCTGAATTTTTGGCGAATAAGGCGATTTAGTCTCTTTTTTATACAAAGGCATATTTTTATTATACATTTGTGTTACTTATCTGCATATAGCCCGTTACATAAAGGAGAAGTAGTGTTTTCTACTGTTTTTTCGTCTTATTCATTAACCGCTTAGCAGCTACGCTTTCCGGAAGGACTTGTCTTTGGTGTTCTGCAATATCGGTCAAAAGGAGCAAGCGCTGTTCCGCATCTGTATCCCACTTAATCAGATAAGTATTGATAGCTTCCAAATTGGACAAAATGAGCAGCTCTAGCCCTGTGGCATGGTCTCTTTGATTGCCCTTTTTATTGGGGTGATCATTTTTCCACTGTTTAGCCGTTTGGCCAAATAGGGCCATATTGATCAAATCGGCCTCGCTGGAATAGTAGGGAATGGCTTTTTTTGTCCCCACCAAGTGGCTAGGCACCTGCTCTGCAATGGTACTGGTGAGCAATTGATAGTTCATTTTGGAGATTTCTCGACGTACATCCCAAGGCGTATTCAGGCTCTTGGCCTCTTTTTCCTTGAGCCGCTTGAACTCCTGAATAAAGTAGATCTTAAATTCTGGGCTGACATAGCTGCAAAACTCCAGGGCGATGTCCTGATGGGCAAAGGTTCCTCCATATCGCCCTGCCTTGGCCAACATCCCAATAGCATCAGTCGCTTTGAGCCACTGGCTCACCGTCAATACAAAGGTGCTCGTACCCGTCCGCATTCTAATCTGGTCGAATCCGACCATTTTAAAATCCTCATTGTGCACCTGCTCCCAAGTCCCTAAAAACTCAATGGTATTCCGGTTTCGCAACCAATTCTTGATGATATCGGCAGGGACGGGGTTAAACTTCTTAGCAATATCCGTGATGCAGATATAACCGTTTTCCCCAATACGCACGGGCGTATCCTGAACTTTGATTTTTTTATTCGCCATGTTTCATAGATGTTTTGACCATTGCTGCGAATGGCTCCTATCTCGCCAAATTGGCAGCTATAAAGGAACAATTTCAATCAAAAATGTCCCTTCAACTAAAACGAAGATACAGCAAAAGCCCAAAAAATAAAACGACTGTATGCGCTTAGCCATAGCCATCGCTCCCCTCTCTTCTTCAACAAATAAAGGTCGAAACTGAGACAATTAAAACCAAATTTGGACTTGAATGCCTGTCAATTTGGCCATAGCAAGCTATATTACGGCCCTAATGCCTACCGACACCTGCATATTATTCTTTAGCCGCAGCTCGCCATCTGAGCAGCAATACAAGTCCTTTGCTCCTGGTCAGCAACAAAACCAAAGGATCATTGAGCAAATGATCCAACACAGCCAACAAACCATTAAAGCAACAGGCTTACCCTATTGGATGTCAACAGAAGCCGACCAACAGGGCAACTCTTTTGGCAGTCGTTTGGCTCATTCGCTTTCCAGTATTTTTGACAAAGGCTATCAAAGGGTCCTCATTGTAGGCAATGACTGTCTACAATTACAAAGTCGCGATCTTCTCCATGCAGCAAAGGCCATGCGCAATGGTCAACAAGTCATTGGGCCAACCAGGGATGGAGGGGCTTATCTCATCGGCATTTCTCAGGAGGCTTTTGAGCGAGAGACTTTTGAGCAACTTCCCTGGGAATCGGCGGATCTGTACGAGGCATTGGGGCATTACTTTCACCAAAAAGAAGTTGGTTTTGAAGAACTAAGACCACTTTCTGACATTGATAACCAAGCAGACTTATCAAGCCTTCTTCCCAAGTTGCGACCACTTGGATGGCTCAGAAAAATTATCACTGCTCTAAAGCTGAGTAGAATCATCACTTTTATCTCAACAGCTATCCCCACTACGCCACTCTTGAGGGTACATCGCCTCCGCGGTCCTCCCATTCTCTTCTAAGTCCATTTCCAAGCATTTTCTTCACCCTTGCTCTTAAAGCTGCTTAATGCATTCAAAATCAATTAGCATAGGCAAGAGAGCATGCTAAGCTAAAGTCTATATGCTTATAAAAAGCCATTTCATTTGGCTGAGCTTGTGCTGTTGTCTATTCAGCAGTATTTTATTGGCTCAGCAAAATATTACTGGGAAAATTATTGATGGAACGACGCAGGAGGCATTGGTCGGGGTATCCGTCTTTTGTCAGGAGACCAATACTGGTGTGGTCACAAATATTGATGGGAAGTATGAAATCAACTTACCCGCCAATGCCCAAAATCTGCTCTTTTCCTTTGTCGGATACGAAAGTACCCGTATCGCTATTGAAAATAAGACCACTATCAATGTCAGCTTGCAAGCGGGCGTAGCGCTGAGCGAAGTTTTGGTCACGGCCTTGGGACTCAAACGCTCCTCTAAGGCACTGGGTTATGCGGTGCAGCAATTGGAGCAGCGCGAGATCGACGAAGTCAAGGCGGTTAATTTTTTGGATAATCTGACCGGTAAGGTAGCTGGAGTGACCATTACGGCGGGAAGTACGGGATTGGGATCGACCTCCAAGATCAGTATCAGAGGAGAATCTTCTTTTACCAATAACAATCCCCTTTTTGTTGTTGATGGTATTCCGATTAATAACAACACGGTGGTCAATATCACCAATGATGCAGCGGCTGGATTTCAGGAAGTTGATTTTGGGAACGGCGCCATGGAGGTCAATCCCAGCGATATTGAATCCGTATCAGTATTGAAGGGGCCTAGCGCAGCGGCCTTGTATGGTAGTCGGGCCTCCAATGGCGTTATTATCATCAATACCAAAGATGGCGCTTCAGGGGAAGGTTTGGGGATTAGTTTTAACAGTACGACTTATGTGGAGCAGGCTTTTCAGTTACCTCAATTTCAAAACACCTATGGCCAGGGGAATAGTGGTGCTTTTGAATTTGTTAATGGACTTGGTGGGGGCGTAAATGATAATATCACCTTTAGCTATGGGCCGCGATTGGATGCGGGCTTGTTGATTCCTCAGTACGATAGTCCAGTCACATTGCCTGATGGCCGAGTTGTTAGAGGAGGGGATATTGCCGTCCATGGTGGTTTACCCATCACCCCAACCCCTTTTACTACTCAACCAGATAATGTCAATAATTTTTATGAGACTGGGCTGACGACCATTAATAATATCGCTTTCGCTGGTGCTTATGATCGAGGAAACTATCGGCTTTCCCTGACTGATGTGAACAGCAATTCCATCATTCCAGGAGTGAATTTGAAACGAAAGACGGCTGCCGCTAAACTCCTTTTCCAGCCCATCGAACAACTAAAAGTCACGACCTCCTTTAACTACATCAATAGCCAAAGCGACAATCGCCCCAATAATGGCTATGGTTCCGAAAATGTCAATTACGACCTCACTGCCTGGTTGGGTCGACAAACCAATTTGGAGCCCCTTAGGGATTATTGGCAACCTGGCTTGGAGGACATCCAGCACTTTAGTTTTAACTACACCTTTTTTGATAATCCTTATTTTATCCTCTTCGAAAATCGCAATTCCTTTAATCGAGATCGAGTATTTGGTCATTTGGCAGCCAGCTATCAGTTCAATGCGCAATGGTCGCTAAGCCTGCGTTCAGGGATGGATTATTCAGATGAGCAAAGAGCCTTTCGCAGAGCCTTTAGCACCAACCGATTTAGCAATGGAGGCTATGCTGAAAACGATGTCTTTTTTAGAGAGATCAATACAGACTTTCTTCTGAACTATAAAAATCAATGGGGCGATTTTGCACTAGATGTTTCTTTTGGCGGCAATCGAATGGATCAACAAGCGGCCACCTCACAGGTACAGGCCCTATCCTTGGCGCAACCTGGTGTATTCAGACTCTCCAATGCTGCTTCTCCTTTGGAGATATTTGAGCAGACAGCAGAAAAGCGAATCAATAGTTTATATGGCCTGGCCAAATTGTCTTATAAACAAATCCTCTTTTTAGACCTCAGTGGCCGAAACGACTGGTCGAGCGCTTTAGCGACACCTACTTCAACGGATAATACCTCTTTCTTTTATCCTTCGGCCTCCCTTAGTTTTGTGGTCTCACAAGCGGTGGAGTTACCTGAAGTGATTTCCTTTGCTCAGCTGAGAAGTAGCTGGGCGCAGGTGGGAAATGATACTGACCCCTATCGAACCAGCGGTGTCTTCATCGCCCAAACGCCCTATAATTCCCAACCCACCTTTAGTGATCAAAATAGCCTCCCTAATACCAATCTGCTTCCCGAACAAACAAGCTCGATTGAATTGGGGGCCGATATCCGATTTTTTGACGATCGTTTCACCATTGACCTAAGCTACTATAATGCATTGACAGAAAACCAAATCCTGGCACTGCCCATTGCGCAATCAACAGGCTACGAAGAGCGCGTACTCAACGGTGGTTCCGTTCGTGCAGAAGGTTGGGAGGCCGTAATAGGCTTAAACCCCGTTCGCCGAAAATACTTTCGATGGAACAGCACTTTGAATTTTAGCCGCAATGTAGCTACTGTCGAATCCCTGCCCGATGAGGCAGAGCGCTTAACCCTAGCTTACTCTCGCGTTTACGACAACCTCAACCAGACCGTTTGGTTCCAAGTGCGAGAAGGCGATCAGATTGGAGATTTATGGGGAACAGGCTATTTAAAAAATGAGCAAGGTGATTTTGTGATTACGGAAGAAGGCCGCTACATTGTCGACAATAGTCTGAAGAAGCTAGGGAATTATAATCCCGATTTTATCCTGGGCTTTTCCAATCAGTTTCATTACAAAAACATCAGCCTGAGCTTTTTGATCGACTGGCGACAGGGCGGGGAGCTGGTCTCTCGTACCCTCGCGCTTGCGGGTACTTCTGGGCAATTGGAAGAAACGGAGTTTAGACCTGAAGAAGGTATCATTGCAGAAGGTGTTGTGAATACAGGTACAGCAGACAATCCCAATTATGTTTCCAATACCACTGCCATTCCTGCCGAATCCTACTATCGCCAATTCTACGATCGAAATCACGAAGAAAATAATGTCTACGATGCCACCTATGTGAAACTGCGGGAATTGAGTATTCGCTATCAATTTTCCAAAAAGCAATTACAGGGTTCTTTTCTACGCGCTTTTGAAAATTTGCACCTTGCCTTGGTCGGACGTAATCTATTTGCCTTATCCGAAATTCCGCATTTTGACCCAGAGCAATTGGCCGCACAGGGGCCCAATTTTGTAAGTGGCGTCGAGGACATGGCTTACCCTACTTCTCGAAGCATTGGCATTAACATCGGATTGGCCTTTTAAAAAGAAACCATCATGACAAAAATCAAATACCAATAAAAGGAGTAGACAGAATAGGTATTTG
>JBCBDH010000006.1:20705-25286 GCA_038529855.1 Bacteroidota bacterium
CAAATACCTATTCTGTCTACTCCTTTTATTGGTCTTAGCCGCCTGTACCAAAGACTTTGAAGACATCAACACCAACCCCAATGCCCCAGTGGATGTACAGGCCAATCTATTATTGCGAAAAGTACTTTTCGACTATGGCGAACAAATGGCCTATGAGGGTTTTGTCGCAGGCAATTTGCTGGGCCAGCTATTTACGGCTATAGACTTTAATTTATTTGATCGACATAGTCTGACGGAACCTCAGTTTGGAGGCAATCCATGGGACCTCCTTTATGTCAATCTAAGAGATAATGAGTTGATTTTGGACAAAGCCCGCGAAAGCGATGCCTTTGCGGTCTATGAAGGTCCCGCCCTCATCCTAAAAGCTTATATGACGGGGGTGCTGACGGATCTGTACGGAGATGTCCCCTACAGCGAAGCACTCAATGGAAAAGAGGGCAATTTGACCCCTGCCTATGACCGACAAGCAGATATCTACCTTGGGGATAATGGCATCATCGACAACCTCAATCAAGCCATTGACGCTATTGAGCGTTATAATGGCATAGCCAGTTTGGAAGGCGATATTTTGTATGATGGAAATCTGCAGTCCTGGCTCCTTTTTGCCCAATCGCTCAAAATCAAATACCTAATGCGCAGTTCGGCAGTAGAAGAAGTTGGAATGACTCTGCAAAGTATTTATGATTCTGGGCAGTATATCAAAACGGCCGATGACAATGCCCGATTTAATTTTACTGATAATCCACCCAATAATTTTCGGATGGCGACGGCCAGGATTGGCGACTTTAATTTATTCATCATGTCCAAAACCATAGAAGACATTTTGAAGGAGTTAAATGATCCCAGGATTGCCATTTTTTTCCGCCCTGCTGCAAATGATCCATTGGCTTATCAAGGCTTACTCAATGGACCAGATCCTTCGCAGCTATCCATTTCGGTAGGTGATTTTTCTTTTGCAGGGACCATCTTTCGGGAAAATACAGGTGATTTGGATGCCAATTTCCTTAACAGTTTTGAGGTACTTTTCCTACTGGCCGAAGCGGCTGAGCGAGGACTGATCACGGCAGACGCTCAAAGTCTTTACGAGCAGGGCGTCCAAGAAGCCTTTGCCTACTGGCAAACCGAACTGCCTGATGATTACCTAAGCTCAGGACCCGCCGCTTATGGCCAGGCTGGCCGCAACCCCATAGCGCAAATCCTAACGCAAAAATGGCTGGCCAACATCAATAATGGTTATGAAGGCTGGATTGAATATAGGCGGACAGGGTTTCCCGAGCTAAGGACCATATCTGCTAGTTTGAATAATAACCTAATTCCCGTTCGCATGCCCTACCCTACTAGCGAAGACGCTTTGAATAATGCCAATTTCCAATCGGCAGCTTCAGCGACTGATAACAATAGCATCAATGCCAGAGTTTGGTGGGATCTTAATTAGTCTTATGGATATCAGCCAAGCCCAGTGGCTATTGATCATTGCATCTAGCCTACTGTTACTTTGGATTGCTCCGCTGGCCAAGAGCCCTAGGGCATTTTACCAAGGTAGTCGACGAGAGCAATCGCCCAATGTCTGGTTATTGACCAGCAGCTTGGTCATTTCCTGGCTCTTTGCCAAATCCATTACCAATGCCGCCAATCTGGGATTGAGTTTTGGGCTCGTGGGTGGTGTTGCTTATGCAGCTTATTATCTGTCTTTTTTAGTGGCTGGCCTCATCATCTATCAGCTTCGCACAAAGGGTGGTTTTAGGAGTATTCATCACTTTTTAGAAAGTCGATATGGCCAAGGGGCCATCATCTTGTTTTCGATATTAATCGGTTTTCGTCTTTTCAATGAAGTCTGGTCCAATACGATGGTCATTGGTAGTTATTTTGGAGCGCAAGGAAGTCCACCCTATTATATGGCTATTGTGGTTTTTACTAGTCTGACGCTAGCCTATACGCTAAAAGGAGGAATGAGTAGTTCTATACTCACCGATTTAATCCAAATGCTGTTTTTTGGCGGGATGCTGATCATTTTATTAGCTGTCCTCTTTCCCAAAACCGAAGGGGGCATGACGAGCTACCTGCAAAGTGGAACCTGGGAAATGAGTCAGGGAGGTAATCTCTTACTGGTCGCCCTCATCCAATCCCTCAGCTACCCCTTTCACGATCCTGTACTAACCGATAGGGGTTTTATCAGCGATCCCAAAACAACACTACGAGCCTATCTGATGGCCACCGTCATTGGTGGACTTTGTATCGTTCTGTTTAGCTTTGTCGGCATATTTGGACAGTTCAATGGATTGTCGGGGCAAGCCCCTGTAGCGGTAGCTCAGCTATTGGGTATTGGCATTATGCTCTTAATGAATTTTATTATGATTACCTCAGCGGCTTCGACGCTGGACTCCACCTTTACGTCCTTCTCCAAATTCTTGAGCATTGATCTTTTGAAACGGCAGGACCAATCCCTGTCTTTTGGTCGTTGGTCCATGGCTGCTATTGCCATCATCGGAACACTGCCAGTATTTATGGGACCAGAGATCCTCTCAGCTACCACTATTAGTGGAACAATGGTTATAGGCTTGGCTCCTGTTTTTATCTTCTGGCATTTAGAGATGCCCAAGGCTTCCTTTTATGTTTCCGTGGGGATGGGTTTGGTCATTGGATTGCTTTTTACCTTAGGGCTTTACCCCGAGCAGTGGAATTGGACCAGTGGCAAATATGCAGATTTACTTAGTGTCAATGTCTGGGGAACAATTGCCTGTTTTGGGCTGTTTTTTCTACCTAAACTTTTTAAGTCAAGTACATGAATGCCATCACTCATAATCTAGGCCAACGAAAAGGCCCCCTGCTAATTTTTGGGGGCGTATATTCCAATTATCAGGCTTTGACGGCCCTGAAAGACCTTGCAGAAAGCCGACAGATTCCCTTGTCCAATATCATTTGTACAGGTGATGTTGTGGCTTATTGTGCGGCGCCAGAGGCTTGTGTTCAATTGGTTAAGGATTGGGGGATTAGTGTGATTGCGGGGAATGTAGAGCGGAATTTGGCGGAGCAGGCGGCAGATTGTGGTTGTAATTTTAATGAGGGGAGCCGCTGCGATGTGTTTTCTCGTCAATGGTATCCTTATGCACAGGCTCAGCTATCGGAGGACGCAATCGAATGGATGCGACAGTTGCCAGATTTTATTCGCTTTGACTATGCAGGTAAGAAAGCAGTCGTGCTTCATGGCTCTTATTTCAATACGTCAGCGTTTATTTTTAAATCGACTCCTTGGGCGGTAAAGGCCGCTAATTTTGAGCAAAGTGGGGCGGAGCTGATCCTTGCTGGTCATTGTGGTCTTCCTTTTTCAGATAGCCAGGAAGGACTATATTGGATCAATGCAGGGGTAATTGGTATGCCTGCTAATGATGGCCAGGCTAGTGTTTGGTATTTACTTTTAGATGACCAAGAGGGTTTTTCCTTTGAACATGGCCAGTTGAGCTACGACCATCAGTCGGCCGCCAGGGATATGCTGGCGCAGCAGTTACCAAAGTCCTATGCCCAGACCCTCATTGATGGGATTTGGGACAATTGCGAAATACTCCCCGCGGAAGAAACCGCACAGCAGGGGCAGCCAATATTATTATAAAAAATACAGGGCGGCGCTACCTAGTCCTGCCACCCCGTATATCTCTTATGCTACTCAACAGTGGAACACTGTCTTTGGCACAGTAAAAATTAGCTACCTAAATCTCGTTTTCATTTATACTTGAAGCAAATTGCTTGGGGCTTGCGCCAAGTCCACTTGCAGGCCAAATTAAGTTTGCGGAGTGGTTTGGAATCCCAAACCACCTCCTGATAAGTACATTCACATACAAATACTAATATCTATACAAACCAAATTGCCAAAGCTATCCTCCCAACAACGACACCAGTGACGACAAGGGCCACGAGGATTGGCTTGAGTGGTATTGAGAGGCATTTCTACAAATGATCCAGCGGGAACGAGAATGCCGCTACTGAAAGTTGTTCCTCCCGCTTTTCCATTTAGGATATTGGCAATGGCGGTAGCCGTTAGATTTAGATCATTGCCCATTTCGATATTGCCATCCCGCTGCCTTAGAGCATGGGCAACAGGCTCGCTGAGGTCTTCGATATCAATATCAATGTATAGCACATCATCTACTACCGAACCATTTCCAGCAACAACGGCGGGGTCCAGTACGGCATCAAGAAGAACATTATCGTCAATAACAGGGCTAAAGTTTTCATTGCTTACCTCATCGGATTTGCCACAACTCGCCAATAAAATTGCTAGACTGAGGATGGAAAAAATAACTTTTAGTTTGCTCATGATAAATAAGGTTTTAATGTCATGCCTACTCTTTTGGGGTTTTTCGGCATCCACCCGATAGATGTACATCAATTGTTGGCAAAGTAGCTCGAAAAGGCCCGCTAAAGGTCATCCCGATCATTATTGCGGTCAATCCCTATCTTTCCTTACCTTTTGCAAACCTATTGTCGGATAGCTGACGAATGAGGTCCGCCAAAATCCAAATGAAAAGCTAGCTGGCTTCTTCAAAAAAGTGATATTTTGGCCCTACTGACAAAGTCATTATGCCA
>JBCBDH010000007.1:0-24871 GCA_038529855.1 Bacteroidota bacterium
CAATAGAAAGTCGAAACCAATGGCGACAAAATAAATCTGCTCAAAATTAATCCTAATCTTTTTATGCAGGGGGACAAAAATGCTCATGATTTCTGCCTCTATTTTTTCACTGCCATCATCCGAACTCCACCAGGAACTTTCCAGGTTATTATTTTTAAAACCCAAACGAGAAAAAGGCCCAACCTGATCGTCGTGAGCATAAAAGCGCTCTATTTGAAAAGCTTTTAAGCTAATATCTGAAGTAACCTTAACGGGTTTATGTTCCTCCCTAAAACCAACAATGGTAATAAGGTGTTTGCCTCGGTCTTTGAGGTTGATGCCGAGCAATACGGGAAGCCCCATTTTGTTGTAGGCATAAAGGAAAGCCTTGATAAAGGCGATGTTTTTCTTTTTTTCTTCTTCGCTTTGATTGCTGAGGCTGATGTTGTGATTGCGCATCTCAAAAACGAGATTGACTGAGCTAATGGCATTGCCAATTTGGTGATGGTCCAATCCGCGATTGGGAAAACTGCGACCACTGGTCAGAAATAAATTACCCGCTGAGCTGGTAATTTCATTGGGCGAAGGTAGGGTCGTTTGGAATAATTCTGCTGTCTTGTGAAAGGCTGACCACAGGGCGGTTGTTGCACAGGCACTGACAATAGAGTCTTGCTCTTGAAAGACAAGGGAATCTATTTCCAGTGTTTTACCAAAAATGTTGATTTCGTATTTTTTGGTGACTGGGTAATGGCGCTTTTTGTTGGAAGTGCGGGCATAGGTTTTGAGTAAGGTAGCGCCAATGATGGTTTTGGGCAGTGGTTTGATGACGACATAGCCCAAATAGGCTGCCCATATCTTTTGCCCACCCCTACTATTGGGATTGGCTACGGCAGCCTTGAAAGCGCGTTGACTGAATGGAACAGAAAAAAAGTGAACCCGCTTGCAAAGCCGTTTGTAGTCCTGAAAACACAAAGCATAATACGAGGCATAGTCATGCAGATAAGACCTGCTGACATAATTGTACTCAATCAGTATCGTTTGGGCACCCAATCCTTCATTGGTCTGCCCTAGGTATTCTTTGAAAAAATTGAAGTGAAACTTCTCCCTTATCGACGTGTATTCATTCGAAAGTGCTTCTGCTAGTGTATCGTGTGAAAAGGGATGAATAGAAAAGGGAGGAATCGTCTTGGTCAAGTACTTAGGTTTTGGTATCTGTTAAATTTCGAAGCGAATTTGAAGCTTCTCATAGTCGATACGTGTATAGTCCAAGACCCGGTCTATTTCCTTATTAACGATCTTGATCCTTTCTTCTAGTTCATTAGAATTATAATGAAAGCTCTTGCTTCGCTTGATTTTCAATTTATTGATCGGTCCCATCCGCTGCAATTTTTGTTTTATCTAATCATAGTATATTTAATTGTTTTACAAGATACATTATTAGCTTATATATTGCAAACCAATTAGTTATACCACAATGTAAAGATTTTTGCGTACAAGTCGCAAGTTAAAGCCCGGATTTCTCTCACAAAAAACACACAGTAAAAATAAGCTATGTGTTTCCTGCTATTTTCCAACATAAAATACATATAAAATTAAACAAATGCGAAGATTGTTGTCATTTAGCTTTGTCCGCAGTTGTTTTTTGTGGTATTCTACGCTTTTTGGGCTAAAGAGTTTCCAATAGGATAACAAAGGGGCATAGGCCCTGGTTTAAAACCCTGTTTGTCGATCCAAAACAAGGTTTGAAACAGGTATACGATCTCAGCTAGGGATAAAGTTCCCTCGGCAGTCTTGTTAGCGGAATATTAAGATGAACTTAACGTATTAGCCGCCTTGTCGGACTGACTCCCCGCCAAAGCGGGGTCAGTCCGACAGTTGCGCGCTGCCTTCATTCCGCCAAAGCGGGGTCAGTCCGACAGTTGCGCGCTGCCTCAGTCCAACAATTATAAGATATTTCTTAGTCAGTAAAAACAACTTTTCCCCAATAATGAAGTCCCTTTTCAGGATCAATGCACTGTATCCAATACAATCCATTTGGTAAGCCATCGCGCAAAATAAGCTGTTGACTTTGGCCCGCTACCTGATAAGATTTGATCAATTGACCACGGAGATCACGCAAGTGTAAAACAAGAGGCGCCCCTATATTTTCCCAGTTTATCCAAAAAGCATCTTGCGCGGGATTGGGAAACACCTTTATGGCAGTTGGTGTTAGCTCTTCCGTAGCAGTCAGAAAAAGAGGTTCTGATTCTACCCAACAAGGACCATTGCTTGCTCTAACGACATAGGTTCCGTCCATATCCATAGGAATGCTAGAGGTGGTAAATAACAAAACTTGCCCATCCAGTAACCACTCGTATTGCTCTGCTTCCACATCACAAGACAAGGTGCCGTTTGACAAACTGATCGAAGGCTGCTCTGGGCTCCGCCAACGCTGAATAATCAGCGTATCTGTACTGATCTCCTCACAAAGTTGCACCTTCCATTCCAGTACGTGTACTCCCGTATCTATTTGACTGATCGGACTCTCTGCCTCAAAGGGCGATTCAATATAAAGATTGCCATCCAGTAAGGTCCACCAACCGATACCCAGTTGTGGCATATTGGCTTCAATAGTCCATAGAGAATCGTCACAAATCGCTAGATCAGGAGGAGCGATGGCTAAATCGGGCAGATCGTCACAAGCCATTACCAGGCTACTATCGCCATTGACTTCAAAGCTCCATTCGTGCCAGCGGTTTCTAACGGTATTGGTCCTGATGGGCGGGTTAAAATCAAAATAGATGTCTGCATTATTTTCTATATCGGTTTCTAATGGGGTATTGGGTAATGCTTTGATAGAGAAACGAACAAAGCCCTGACTTTCCAATAAATTGGTTGAGCTATCAGGCAGCAGGATGTCATTAAATTCAAAACGAAGAACAGCAGACCCCTGCCCTTCCATACAAAAATCCATTGGGTGAGAATAAGCCCCTAATTTGAAGGTGGTCCAGTCGAGATGTTCTGATAAGGTATCGAGAATGAATACATTAAAGGCAGTGTCTGTTCCTGTATTTTGAAAGCGAATTTGGTAGTTTAGCCTAGTGCCAGGAGGTGTCCAGACCTCAGGGCCAACTCCCCTTGGGCTGACCAATTTATCATTGGGATCATAAGAGCCAATAATGGGCAGGCAATGGATCGCATAATCAGGCTCAATATCGTATTGGGGGAATTGTGTGATGACGCCAGTGCTAATGTCTACCGTATCTCCAGGCGCACAGCCTTCCACGGCAGTACTCAAAGGCTCCTGAGCGGGTTGCCCTGCAATGGGATCGACTTCCATCCTAGCGGTAATACCTTCACTAGTATTGACTTGGAAGGAAGCAGATTCGCCCGCATTCAATTTGAGCATCCCCTGTGCTGCCAGATCCGTATCTGTAAATAGGCGATAGGCGACTGAATCGGCCATGTCTACCTCACTTGTATTGGTCACGATGAATCGAGCAAAAATAAATTTGACACAAAAGCCAGACAATTCCAGCTCCGCTCCGTCCCATTGTACAGGCGGGCCGCAGGTGCCAGGGGCATCTATCCAGGCTTCTGTACATTGGGTGAGCCCCAGAATATCTATATTGCCACAGCGAATGGAATCAATAATCTGAATCTGACCAAAACTGTTGATGGCAGGTAGGTCTCCAATATTGAATAGCAAAGTGTCTTCAGCTATATAAGTAAAAGGATGATCAGCAGATATGGGGACCAGGTACTCTGGAAAATAAACCTTAATCGTCACCTCCTCTGCTGGTCCATAACCAAAGTTATTATAATTGACAAAGGTCTTTCCTCTAAAGCAGCGACGGCGAACGGTAGAAGCCAGCTCAACATCCAGCAATGGACACAGATCGCCCTGACCAGCAAAATTAAAACCGCCAAGGCTTTGCCCAAAACTATCTAGTTCAATGGTATATCCTGCTCCCGCAGCAGGTAGGCTAGGGGTAAAATAATCTATTTGTGATTCAGGTACTTGCATATTGATTTGGTAAGTACCAGTATCGAGTGAGAAATGATATTCCCCCTCGCTGTTGGTAGAGGCAAAATAAGGTCCAGGATTGGCCTGCAGCAAAAAATACCTTAGGGGCACCTCGCCTAGATCGAAAAGGCCATTATTATTAGTATCCGTAAAAACCCGACCAGAGATGCGATTGAGGGTTTTTGGGGACGTGTAGGTCGTATCGCGCAATTGGCTAAATAGGGCCGACCAGCTACTTGAATTATTGGGAATGGACTGATCACTGATGACAATATCTTCATTAAACAAACCACACATCCACAAGTCGCCATTGTCTCCACATTGTACATAGCTCGTGCGATCACTGCGCAAATGCTTAATTTCCTGATACCATTGGTGTTGGCCCTGCTCATTGTATTTGAGTAATACACTCGTAGGGGAGAAGTTGGAGCCATCAGCCTCTAGTATACTCCCATCTTCCAATGTTAATTGCTCGTAATAATCGGTTATGAGAAATAGATTTCCCGCAGCATCGATATCCATTCCCCTGCCATAGCTCGCGTCAGGACTGTCTAGCACATGGGCCCAGGAGACCTGACCATTGGGTGCATAGCGGGCTAAAAGCACATCGTAATCAGTGGTGCCCACATAAGAAGAGGACAGATTGATCGATCCATTTCCAAGACTAACGGAAGAGCCCCTGTAATGCCCTATCACATAAATAAAATCATTGGCATCGACAATGACACTGCCATGGTCTCTTGATAAATTATTAATGGCAATCAAATCAGCCCAAACCAATTGCCCCAATTGATTGTATTTTGCCACAGCAAAATCGGTAAAGCCCTGTTCGTCTATCAGGCTATAATTATGACCATAAAAATTCAATTCATCAGAAAAGCGGATCAAGACAATCGCATGATTATGCTGATCGGAAGTAATGGAAATCCCATAAGCATTGCTATTGAAAATACTACTTCCTGCCGTTCTGATCCAGATGGGGTCGCCGTCTGGGTTGAGCAAGGCCAAAAACATATCTGAGGCTCCTCCACTATTAATAGGAGGCACTGCTCCTGCCAGATCAAGCACCCCGTCACCAGAAATATATAGATTCCCATCTGGTGTCAGCGCCATATCCAAAAGGCGATAGCAATTATATCTTCTGAGCCAGTCCAAATCGCCATCGAGGGTAAATCGGGCAATAAAGGAAGGGCCCCCGTCTTCAATGGGGATGCCATCATCTATGGTCACATTATTACCTTCCAGCTCTCCGCTGAGGTAGACATAGCCCGCAGTGTCTACAACGATACTGCTAGGTTGATCGCTATACGACCAATCATTCCCCCCTATTCTTCTGGCCCAAACGACCTCACCCTCTGGATTGAATTTGGCGATGTAAATATCTCCTCCAAAGGGATTATCTGCTTCCTGCGGGTGATCCTCCAAGGTGATTTGATCAAAGAATATCTCATCGTTGAAATCTCCGCAAACGTAGAGGTTTCCATCTGCATCAGTATCCATACCGCGGATAAAACCCATGTCTGTGCCATTAATCACCTTATGCCATTGTAGCTCTTGAGCGGAAGTAGGTAGGAAAAAGAGGACGCAAAGCGGAAAGAGTAAAAAGTGTGGTAAAGCTTTCATTAGGATTATAAATCTGTTGTTACTGGGAAAAGAGCAGGAATTATTCCATTTCTTTAATTTAAAGGTACATAAAAAAATGCAGTGAACTTCATCGTTCACTGCATCTGTACATTGCGTATGTTTTAGAGAATAATATTTTTTTGGCTAAAAAATGACTTGGAAGACCGTTTGCATAGCCGATGGCTTAAAAGTCTGAAGTACCCATTGCTTCTGTTTTTTCGGAAGTATCCATGCGCTCTGCGCGAATGATTGTTGAAAGAGGGCTGTACACAAATTGCGCTTCGTTTTCTTTAACGCCCAATATTTTTAATTCTGTTCGGCGGTTTTCTTGATGTTTTGCTTCGCTACAATCTACGCCATTTGTACAGCGATTGGTCAGTACCGTTTCTCCATAACCCTTGGCTACAATGCGGTCGGCTTCGATACCGCCATTGTGTACAATATAATTGACTGCTGCCTGTGCACGTTTTTCTGATAATTCCTTATTGTATTTATCTCGTCCGCGGGCGTCCGTATGGGAACCAAGTTCCATAATGATACTGGGATGTTCTTTTAGCACAGTGACGACCTTGTCCAACTCTCGGGCTGCATCAGGCCGAATTTCCCACTTGGCCAGGTCATAGTAGATATTGTCAATGGTGATGATACTATTGAGCGTGATGGCTTGCATTTCGACATCAGCTAGGAAGGAACCTGCGGATTGTTCTGAAGTCAGGGCATCGGCTACATTGGGTTCAAATTGACCAATGCCGTCTAGGCATAGGATACAGCCTTTGATATTGACATAGGCTTCGATGCGCTTATTGAAATAGCCCTCTTTACGGATCATAAGGGTGTAGTGGTTTCCCTTTTCAAACTTCACCTCAAAATTGGATAGCTTGTAATCATCCAAGACCAATTCTTCCTCGTCTTTTGTGTTGTTGTAAACATCTATCCTTACCCCTTCTAGCGATGCTATTTTTTGTTGATCGGCTGTTGGGCTTTTGATGTCAATATGGAAAAGATAGCCATCCTCTACTTGGCTTATTGTTGGTGCACTGGTTTGTGCATATGTAAAGGCGAAACAAAGCATCGCCAATACAGAAGTTGATATTCACTTCATCATATTACAAATAATTTAATAGTAGAATCTATGGGCGATAAGTATACAAGAGCTACTTAAAGGAGGGGTTCTTATTGATCAGAAAACGATCAACAGTTGACGATTGGCTGAATATAGTCTTGACGAGAAGGGGATAAAAATAAGATAAGAGGGGATGTTGATTAGCCTTATGCAATCATCGGGCCGAATATATTTCATAGCCATTCACTACTTCACTTGTCCATTTGGTCAACACCTATTTTTTGAAATTAGTATTGGAGGTGAGCGTAGCGATTGATGGTAAAAAAGACATCGAAAGGAAGGGCGGTATCACAAGTTGGTTTTTTGAAAATGCCTGAGATGGTATACCTACCTTCTAATTGACCTTGCTGCCAATGTATCGTTTTTCCAACTAGCCCTTGTGTTTGTTCAAAAAGCCGTTGAGCCAGCTCATTGGATAATAGAACGGATTGATTATTGGGCAGTGGGTTGAGGCTATCGCCCTCTAAAAGTTCTAGGCAGAAATATTCGAGATGTTTGGGATGGATGTAACGGGCATCAATAGGTAGGGTGATTGGGCCTACAGAAATTTGGCCACTAGGCTGGTAGAGCAATTCGCTCTCCAATTCATTAATACTAAAAAGAATCAGCAATAGACCGAACAATGCGCTCGACAAACCGATAAAGTTGATGTAAGAGAGATTTTTAAAAGGATTGACCTTATGGAATCCTTCGCGAAAGGACTGGTTTAGCATGGGGTAGCGACTTTAAGGGCTTTTTATCAAAGACAATTGTAAAACCTAAAAGTTGCTCTAGAATCTAAGGGTGACAGGAAAAAAATCGTATATTTTGATGTCTTATTATTAGAATGTTTTTTAACAACAAAGCTGCGCAAGTATGCGCCTATCGTTGACCTAAATTTTTATCGCTATGAAAAAATGGACTTTTACGCTATTCCTCTCCTTGGTGTTTACCCTTCTATCAGGTGCTCTTTATTTGCAGGCACAATCAATGGCCTTTAATCGAATTTACCCAGAAGCAAGTGATTTCACTTTGTTCAATATCGAGCAAGAAGGGGACGAATTATGGGTCTATGGTTTTAGAGGATACGAACGACTTCTGCTCAGGCTGACTGAGGATGGTGTCTTGATCGATGTAGAGCCTTTGCCCGATGTGGTGCCGTCTCTTTGCATTCTCCCATCACTTCAAGCGGGAGAAAAAGAAATCATTCGAATTGATGATGACGAGCTGGTTGTTTTATCTGAATTGGCACCTAATCGCGTTGAGCTAAAAAAGCGAATTCAGCCAGATTGTACCCAGGAAGACTTGGTTCGCTCCTGGAAAAGAGTGATTGAATTTGATACAGATAATATCATCAGGGCGACGAGCCTTCGCCTGCAATCGAGTCCAAAAGCTGAAATTTTGCTTGCGGGTTATGAGTATACCAATGATTTGGATGTGGCGCCTGCGAAGTATCAGTTGAGGCCCTGGGTCTTGAAAATGGATTTGGAGGGTAATGAGCTTTGGCGATATGAGTTTGACGACAAAAAGCTGGTGGCCAATTCCTCGGACGCCTCAATGACGGTAGCGCTGATTCGTGGGAATGGTACCATCCTAATGAATTTTAAAGATGCAGATGGAGATACCGAACAATGGTATTTGGATATAGCTGGTCTTCCGACCGATGGCGCCCCCTGCTTTTCCGTTCCGCCCCCGCCTTTTAATACTGGTTTAAAGCGACTCCTCTCTGTTGATTGTAACGCCACGGATTGTTTAACTAGGTGGGCTACATCAACGCCCAATGGCCATATGACTCAACATTTGGCCAGAACACCTGACTGTATTGGTCTGTCTTACAGCCTAAATGCCAGCGGACCTGCTATTCTAAGTCGAGATGGTGGCATTATTCTGGCAGAGCGCGGGGTTTGGATTGATGGCATTAGGGTGCGTAAGGTCAGCCCAGAAGATGGAGGAGGCTGGTCTTATAACTACTCTACCATAAATGCGACTACTCACTCGCTGAAGGAACTCGATAATGGTCGGGTATTTATATTGGGAAATTATAACGGAATACCCTGGATTTTGGAGCCTGGAGCAGATAATCAACCACCCACTCCTTTTAATATTGCGATTGGTGCGGAGGGTTTTTCTGCAGGATTAATGGGATTAGCCAATCAGGCTGCGGGGGCTACGCCTTCCCAAGCCATTGAGCTATTCCCCAACCCTGCTAGCGATCAGGTCTTACTCAAAATGACACTTGATCAGCCCAATAAGGTACAGGTCCAAGCCTTTAATGCGCTGGGTCAGCCCCTCTTTTCGCAAGCTCATGTCCAGCATTTGGGGGCAGGGCTTCAAGATTGGCAGGTGGATATCCAAGATTGGCCTTCTGGTATTTATACCTTGTACATCCAGATTGGAGATCAAAGCTATAGTCGTCTTTTATTCAAATCTTAAGTATACTAAAAACAAAGGCATTTAGGATAGGCCCAAATCTGCTGACGGAGCTGCTTAGAAATTTGGACTCCTCCAAAATAATTCCCCTGCTCCTAAAGAGTGGAGTAGCCTGAGCTCTTTTTGTTAATTTGGGAATACTAGTGGTTATTTTTATATTTGAGCTGCTTACTACTGTTTAATGACAAAAACAGCTACCAAAAGCTGACTTAAACAGTTGCCGCTTGGCATAAATTCGACTTTTTACAGCAAACAAAAGAGCATCCCTTTATTGTACACACGGTACTTTGTCTTCGTTACAAGGTGCATTAATTCCTTACAATTTCCCTTTATTTTTACGCTAAAAATCGAATGAAAAATGAAAAGACATCTTACTTTAGCCCTCTTTTTTCTCATGGCCTTATTTATCCCTAAAGACGGTATTGCTCAGTACTATGAGAGAGCAGTAGGTGCTCGTTTGGGTTATCCCCTTTCCGCTTCCTACAAGCATTTTCTCAATGATTCAAATGCCTTGGAATTTTATTTGGGGACTAGGGGCTTTACGCTTTATCGCTGGTTCTCTGTGAGTGGAGCTTATCTGGTTCATAAACCTATTGAAGACATCAATGGACTTCGCTACTATTTTGGCGGTGGAGCAACGGTTTATTTCTGGAATTTTGATAATGATTTTATTGGAGATAATTCCAATACTTCAATTGGTCTGCAAGGGTATATCGGTCTGGACTATGCCTTTGAGGATGTACCCATCAACCTGACAGTGGATTGGATACCGACCATTTTTATCAATAGTGTGCTGAGCTCCTTTGGCGGAGGATATGGCACCATAGGCGTTCGCTACATTTTGGAGAACTAAGAGCCTGTTGGGAATTTAATAATCGACCTACAAATGCCATTTTATTGCTTAGGCAGCCCATCCGCTTCGCGGTTCACAAGCTTTCGCTTGTTCATGTTGTAGAACTGGGTTTCGTAGCTCAGGCTACGACCCCAAACCTACGCCTCGTCTAATCAAAAAAATGACTATTTTCGGCCAGAAGACCAAAATCCCAACACGCTCTAAAATGGATAATTATTGCCCCAATTTATCCTTCAACTCCTTACTGAGATAAGTAACAAACTCGTGTAACTTATCGCTATCACAAGCCATCTGAAAATAGTAAAAAGAGTTTTGATACGTCTTGTCAGCTTCTTCGCGAAAACGCTCATTATTTTCTGCCAAACGCTTCTTCGCTCGATCCAATATCTTGCGACAGTTTTCCGACTTCTTATCTACAATCGTTGCAATGTCCTGATAGTCAAAATTGAATATCTCACGGAGTAGAAAGACCGCCTTTTCAGAGATATTGAGCTTGCTGGTTAAAGATGCATAGGCTTTGGACAATTCCCACTCCATATCAAACTCAGGCCAATAAGAAGAATAATCATTTTGCGTTTGCATATACTCTTCCCACCACTCATTTTTGTATTCCGTCAGGCGTTGGGCCTGCTTGAACCAGTCAAAACAAGTATTTTTTAAGGTCGCAATGAGATAAGGCTTAATACGAGTCACATGAGAGGTATCGCGCTCAAACCATTTGAGAAAGGTATCTTGAACGGCATCTTCTGCATCTTTAAAATTCCCAGTCATTTCTGTGGCAATCGCCATCAAAAGAGGTTTGTACTTCAGAACTGCCGCATCAGACGCACTCATATATCTTTGTTTATACCTAAGGGAGGGAGAAAAGCTTAGAATAACTCCGCTTTGCCACCTATGAGAACATAAAGATAGGAATAGAATTGGTTTTTAGACCTAAATCAATAGAAATATCCCCTAAACAAAGACGTATTTAGGACAACTAAAGGTAGAATATCGACGAATAGCGCTGTTTATTTACTTATTTGACGTGTACTTGCTTATAAATAGCGTCAAATTGAATGTCTTGCATCACCAAATATTGTAAGCGATATAAATAGGCGGCTCCCTTTAACAGCTCTTCTCCCACATCCGCTACGTATCGCTGCTGCCAATCTTCCAAACGCGTTCCTTTTACCCACTGGTTAAAAGCGCCCATGGCAGGACCACACCAAATTTGATAATCCATTTCGCGACCACCCACTCCTCGATTGGCCCAGGAAGAAGACAATCCCAAATACCAGCGAAAAACCAAGGCCATTTTTCGCTTTGGATTATTCTCTGCTCGACGAATTTGCTCAGGATCACGTGCATCAAAAAAGCGAATACACTCTTGCCAGATTTCATCAAGGGAAGCTTTAAAAATGGTCTTCTCCAAACTTTGACGATCCTTCTCAGGAATTTCCTCCAAAGCACCATACTGAATGTAATAGTCGTATAACTTTTGCGCTCGCAAACCAAAGAGCGAACCTTTTTTCAATACCTGTAGCTTTACTCCTAATTCAAACATATCAGAAGCTGGCGCCATCATAATATCCGTCATCCCCGCCTTGGCCAATACCTTGCGCACATGATCTGACGTACCCGATTCTCTACAGGCTTGATTGACAGAACCCGTCACCACATAAGCCGCTCCCATCATAAAAGCGGCAAAAACAGATTCTGGCGTACTAATCCCTCCCGCAGCTCCTACCCTAACGACTTGGGGAAACTGATACTTGGCCTGCAATTCATCCCGCAAGCGAATAATAGAAGGCAATAGACAAGCCAGTGGTCGATTATCCGTATGTCCACCTGAATCTGCCTCAACAGTAATATCGTCGGCCATGGGGACCAATGCCGCTAATTCCGCCTGCTCCGCACTGATCAAGCCTTCACTCACCAATTGGTCAAGCATGCGCTTGGGGGGGGCTTGCATAAAATGAGCGGCTACTTCCAGGCGAGATATCTTGGCAATGATTCTGTTGCCAATATGGATACTACCGTCAGCATTTCTGCTTAATCCAGCTGCGCGATAGCGAACAACATTGGGCGTCAGGCTCATAAATGCAGATGCCTCAATTACTTTAATCCCTCTTTCCAGGAAAAGGCTGGTGGCCTCTCGCTCCAGAGCCTCCTCATTGGGGCTGTGGATCAAATTAAAGGCATAAGGCCCATTGGGTAAACCAGCTTGAATTTTATCAATGGCCTCAACAATGCGCTGAGGGACCAAGCCACCTGCACCAAAAGAGCTGAGCATCCCTGCTTTTCCCAAGGCAATGACTAGCTCCGCAGAGGCAATACCATTGGCCATCGCGCCAGCCATATAATTATAGCGGAGCCCATAAGTTTTTTTGAAAGCGGGGTCGCCCAATTGTTCAGGAAGGAAAGCGGGTAAGGTAGCCAGCATTTCTCTACTTTCTAATTCCGTAGGAAGCTTTGCTCCACCTATGCGATTCGCCAAGCCAATTCGTCCCTCCCCATCTCTGACAACATAACAGCTTTCGTCCAAACGTTCCAGAATGGAGCGAATACCTGACTGCTCAACATGTAAGGCATCTGCGCTACCAAACCATTTCGCCGTTACTTTCTCTCGTCCGCTAGTGAGCCCATTGGCTAAGCTTTTTTCTACGATCGTATGTGACATCCTGTCTGTTTATTTTTGTTTGGAATTATTCTGCAATGACAAGCGCTAAATCCGTCAACTCATATATCCGCAAACGACCTTTCCATAGGCTGGCATCTGCTAATATCGTTACTCGATTATTTTCTCGTCGAATTTCTTTAATGTGGGCCTCTAGGTTCATTTCTGGATCGTGGCGAAGAATCTGACCGCGATATTTCCAAACCGTTTTATGCGATTGCGCCAAATGCTGGAAAGCGACATTGTGCAAGCCATCACCCAATCCCTGCTGTAGTGCAAATAGTTGAATCGCTTGTATGATAGCCTCCACACCTAGAGAACCTGGCATAACGGGATCTTGATAGAAATGGCAAGTAAAGAACCATTCGTGGGCTTTGACTTCCTTGCTTGCATAGATATAGCCTTTGCCATACTTCCCTCCATCGCGAATGATGGTGGCCGTATCGAGCAGGTTTAATTGATCGCCAGATAGGTGAAGCTTTGGAGAATTGGGATAAGCGGAACGATACAATTTCATTTTTCCAAACAGCGAATCCAATTTGATATCCAAACGCCCTACAGCGGGCAGATCGCCACTTTGCAACCAAGGCAATACTTCCTTCCCCTGATCCAATCCCGCCTGGCTAGACAAGTCTGCTTTGGTGAAAAAGCCAAAAGAGGATTGTCCTTTGTAAAAGACCTCACCATCCACAGATAGTTCAAAGGAATAGCGCTGTAGCACCGTCCCACCTAAACGCGTATGACTGACTAAACAGGCTTTATTCTTAACGGTCTTTCCCCGTAAATCAACATTGCGAATCATTTCGCCATCCCCATCTAGGTTGCGGAAAAATAGATCCTCATCTGGTGCTCCCAATGTACTACCCAAATAGGCACCCAAAAAACCACAAGGCTGTAAGGCCACTTCCATCAAGACGGAATAGGGCATAACGGGATTGGCATTTTGGGTATAGTACCAAGCATTGGCTGGTACATCGTATTCTGAAAGAATGATGGGCTTATTATTAAAAGTGTGTCGTTCGCCCTGTACTTCTAATACCCTGGAAATGAACTGCAAATCCGTATTGGGCTGGCGTGATAGCTCTCTGCCCTCATACACTTTGTATTCCTCTCCAAAACATTTGTAAACTGGCCCTAAGGCAAATTGGCTGATGTGGTATTCATTTAGTAGAACAGGATAATCAACAGGCTTGACAAAGATGCCTTCCTGCAAATGCTCTGTAGATTTCAAATAATGCGGCTGCTCTTTTTCTTGTAAACGAAGACCAAGATTTTCAAAATACACCGCGATGTAACCATCATACAAAATTTCCAAATCGGCAATGACATAAGGCGCTGGCAACAAACCAACTTCCTTCACATCCATTCGATAGGTCAGTTTACCTTCCTTAGCAGGCACCTCTTTACGACAACGCACCTTTTGCGGAAGCCCCAATACTGGCTGAAACCGCGCATCCTTCGTCACGCGCTGCATCCCCAACAACAACATATAGAATCGAAGCAACTGTCCACCCCCTTCTGCCTGTAAGGAACCCGCCAATACCTCATCATCTCTAAAATGACAAGGGAAATACCAATCGTCAGGATGCAAATCCTTCTCCGCCTCAATCAATCCCAAACCTGCACTTCCTCCTCGCAAATCAACCTTATTGATGCGATCCATCATGAGGATACCCTCAGGAGGCAAACGAAGCGAAGGATTTCGACCTTGGTTGTGATAGCTTTCATTAAAACAAGTGACCAGATCGCCCCTGGTCAAAGCCAATAGCTCTTCACGAGAAAAACTGGTTTTATTACAATTCAGCAAAGGAGGGAAATAGATCTTCTCCCGCGCATTGCGCTCGTCCAATTCCTGCTGCTTATAAACCACTCCTTGCCCCTTCGACAACTCATCGTCACTAAAAAAGCCCGCGCAGCCCCCGTCCATCTTCAGCACCATTCGATCTTCGACAAAACATTCATAGCTAAAAAAGAACAGCAGATTATTGCCATTGCGAACATAGCTGTTGATGCTGATGTCATAGCGCAGCGTCTGTCCCTCAAAAGGCAGATCGTCCAGAAAAGTCAGGGTACAATCCAGCAGTCGATAGACATATTCTCCCTTATTCTGAAAATCTATACCTAAATAGCTAATGAGTAACAAATCGCACTGACCAGACTCCACAGCTACCGCCCAGGGAATTTGTCCATCCGTAGCAAAAAAGGAATTATAGGGAATATCGTATTCCGTGGTAATGGTCGCAGGTTTGTATTCATTGACCTTAGCAGATAATTTGGTTACCCTACTAACCAGTAGATAAGGCGGCATGGGCAACATAACGCGGCGGGGATAGGTATCAATAATTCCATACTCCGCACCAAAGACATCGCTAATCTTTCCTTTGGCAAAATTGAGTAAATCTTCTTCATCCCAAATGACATTCTTTTCAGCCAATCGACTGGGATCATCATAATTTTGCAAACTCAGGCCATTTTCAGCCTTCTTCAATTGTGTCGTTGTTTTAATCATATCTGAATTTCCTGTTTGAGGAATAGGAGGTTCTGAGGGGCTAATAAAGGAATCCTTGGCTGTAGGAGCAGTCGTCCAAACCGCAGATTCCGCTTCAGCATAGGCCAGTGCGGGAGCCGCAACAGCCTTTTTTACAGCTACCTTTTCCAATTGAAAGGATAGCCCTTTTGCTTGTTCTTTGAGAAAGCGCTTAAAGCGATGCCCTCCTGTGCGAAGGGTTTTATTTAATTTTCTTCTTTTTTGTTGTTGATCACTTCTTGCTGCATAGCAATGGCTTAAATCTAAAGCCACCCCATGCGCCAGCAACATGGCGATCATACTATTCAAATTGCGGAGCACACTGGCTCCTTTTCGATCTATGGGAATACTAACGGCCTGCTGATCCGCCAATACCTCATCAATCCAACGGCTACAAGTCGCATTCGCTCCCAATTCTAAAAATAGGCCATGACCATCCGCCGCCATTTGACGGACTAGCGCTGGCCAGTCCACTTCCTGACAACAAACCTCCATCCCATTCTTCGCCAATGCCTCACTTTCAATCAGAAGCGGCGAGCGACTAATACTGGAATAAAAGCGAATAGTTGGTGGGTATTCTATTGGTAAATGATGCATTTCGATCAACTCAGGCTCCACCTGTCGACAAAAGTGATGATGCACCGCATTATTAATATTCAAATCAACGGCACTCAATTGGTATTGATCAATGATGCGCTGCACCTGATCTCGATCTCCAGAAATAATGATCTCTGTATCCGTATTAATAAAAGTGAGGTAAACGCGATCCTCCTTGGGAGCAATGACCGCTCTAAACCAATCCGCTAAATTGGTATAACCTGGCATCTCCTTGGCCTGTTTGATCAATCGACTGGTCCATTTCGCCTTCGCCTCTTCCGCAGACATCGACCACAAATTGGCCAAAATGCCCATCTTCCCGCCTACCTTCTCACTAAAAAGCGGTGCTTCCAGAAATTTAGAAGCGGCATAATGTGCATCCCAAATCCCTTGTCCATACCACATCGCACTGGTCTCCCCCATGCTATAGCCAATCACTGAATCCGCTTTCAAACCCAGATAATCCTGAACAATTTGGGTATAAACAGCAGAAAAAGTACAGCCAATCGCCATCATTGGCAGGGCATTGGTTTGCAAACGCGCTTCGCGATCCAGGCGAGCTTTTCTATCCAGGGCATTCAAACTTCTTGGATACAGATCAGGACTAAAAAAGGCAGTCGATAAATCATCCACCCGACCTTTTAAATAATCATAAAGACCAGGAAAAGCTTGAAATAAAGCTGCACCCAAGCCAATATAAGCGCTACCAGACCCTGGATAAACCAAAGCCAAAGCAGACTTCTCCCCCAAGGGTTGGGTCGTAAAATAACTCCCCCCTGGCGTCTGTATCGTTCCGCCCTCCACAAAAGCCTTAGGTATACCTTTCTGGAAATACTGGATATCTCTTTGCAAATGTTGTATGGAACTCGCTACAAAAACAGCAGTATACTTGGTCTTTGCACCATTGGCGTAGGCTTCGCTATAACGATTGGACAAAGCAGCCAGTGATGCACTGTCTAATGCTGTGGCCAATTGGTTGACCTGCTCCAATAAATCACTCTCAGAATTGGCTCCTAAAGGCAGTAATCTTTCTCCTGCCTTGAGCCAATAGGGGCCTGCCTGATCCACCTTGGGATGCATTCCTTCAGCGAGTAGGACATGGGCAGCCGTTCCATCAGTCGCCAAGCCACTGATGGCAGCGCGAAGCTCCTTTTGCCCAGGTTCTGGCACCCAGGGGCGCGAGTTGGTTGGTACATAAAAAGGAGTACCTTCAAAATCAGAAGAATACTTAGTTTGTTCCCAACCAGGCATAGCTGGGATAAAGCGATAATAGAGCGAAAGAGCCGTTCGGATAATTGCTGCCATACCACTGGCAGAAAAGGTATGGCCAATATTGGCCTTATTGCAAGCCAAGGCACAGGTTAATGGTCCATCCCCTACCCTATAGGCTTGAGTTAAACCTTTAATCTCCGCCCTATCTTCTGCTGGAAAGCCACTTGCTGATACCTCCAACAAACCAATATCCTTGCTATCCCAGGCTTGCTTTTGCAATACTTGCTTGGCCGCCTTTTGAACGGTTTGCGCATCAATGGTCCCTCTGAGGTGGGTCTTTTCAGATTGCAGGACCGCAATATCTTCTATTCGCGCATAGACGCGATCGTTTTTACTATCTTCTACTCTTTTCAGAACAATCGCCCCTGCCCCTTCACCAGGGAGCCAACCATTGGTTCCCTCATTCCAGCCCATAGAGGCTCTTCCACTATTCATGGGATGGATCACTTGGCGACTGATCACACTTTCAATACTTCCACTCAAATCAATAGCGCCCAAAACAACCGCATCAACTTCCTTCATCGCGAGTAAGTTTCGCGCTACTTCTAATGCCTTATAAACCGCATTTTCATTAGAGGAAATCGTAAAAGCTGGACCAGTAAAATCCATCAAGGAAGAAATCCGACTGGAGATAATATTACCGATAAAACCAGTATGCTCACTAGGAGAATGATCTTCAAAAGCCTGGAAAACGGCATTTTTCAATAAATGACTTAACTGCCCTTCCTTGGCTTCCTTCAGGTCAAAATGAGCTTGTTCTAGTGCCTTATTGACTTGCCAGGACAAATCCCATCGCCCCATGCGGTGATGAATCTCCAACTCTGATTCCATAGCCGTAATAACGGCGATATTGGCACCTTTTCCCTCTAATACATCTAGCCCCGCATCCTTGATCGCCCGATCTGCTACCTTGAGCATTAGGGTTTGTTGTAGGGTCAGACGCTCCGCTTCTTTGGGTTGGATTTTAAAGCGCAGGAGGTTGAGATCAAAATCGGTCAGCCAGGCACCTTTCAATTCTGCTGCCTTTGGAAGACCATACTCCGCTACCGCCGCTAAATCTTCCATCCCCTTCCAACGATCCTCTGGCAGTGCCTTAAAATATTGTTGTCCTTTAAATAAGGCGAGGTAAAAGTCATCCAGATTTTCACAAGCCCCAAAATGCAAATCCATTCCCGTAATGGCCATGGCCTGAGCAGGCGCTTCTGGGGGATTTTCCGCCTGCACAGCTTCTGGCTGATGAGCGGATAAAATCAGATGGGCATTGGTCCCACCAAAGCCAAAGGCATTGATTCCCGCTCTGGGGCGATCCCCCCGCTTGGGCCAAGCTTGATTAGCTCGAACAATTTGTGCAGCCGCAATTTTCCCATTGGAAGACTGTAGGGGTGAGCTAATATTGATGGTCGCAGGGATGTATTGCCGCTGCATGGCCATGATTACCTTCAGAATACCCGCCATACCAGCAGCCGTCAGCAAATGCCCCATATTGGATTTCGCAGAACCCACCAAAGGCGACTCCGCTCCATTTGGTGCAAAAAAATCGCTAATGCTGTCAAATTCTGTTTTATCGCCCAAAGGCGTTCCCGTCGCATGGCATTCGATATAATCAATATCAGCGGGAAGCAGACCGCATTGCTCATAGGCCCTTTCAAAAGCTAGTCGCTGGCCCTTGGGATTGGGGCTAAGCAAGAATTTTCCTTTGCCATCATTGGATAAGCCAACCGCATCTATGACTGCAATGATTCGATCGCCATCTCTCTGAGCATCTGCCAATCTTTTAAGTACAATCATTCCAGCTCCTTCAGAAGAAGTCAAACCACCAGAACGATCGTCCAGAGGCGCTGACTTTTCCCCTTCGCGAGCGTAGGCATGGAAGTAAGAAAAACCCATGTGGATAAAGAGGGGGTCAGCGGCACTAACGGCACCAGCCAGCATCATATCCGCTCTTCCAGTATGCAATTCGTCACAGGCTAATTTTACGGCGTATAAGCTCGATGCACAGGCGGCGTCCAGAGCATAATGTGTTCCCTTTAGCCCTACCGCTTGTGCGATTAGGGCAGCGGGGGCATTGCTCAGCAGGGTCTTTTGTAGATGGGCGGGATAGTCCATATTGGACGCTGGCAGGGCGAGGGTTTCTCCAGTTAGTTCCTGGATGGCCGTTTGGGCCAGGTCTGTATAGAGCGGAGCGAAAATGTGTCTGGAAAAACGCGTGGGGAAGGATAGATTTCCCAAGATCACCCCACAGTTTCCCAAATCTTTCTTTGTCCAATAACCGCTATCCTCTAGCGCTTGTCTGGCGACATATAAAGACCACTTGAACTGATCGTCTTGCTGTTCGAGTAGGGAAGCGGGTAGCTTATAGCCCTCTGCCTGAAAGGTAAAATCCCGAACATAGCCGCCTCTCAGAGCGTAGCATTTGTCCAGCTTACCTTTCTCTTCATGGTAAAAAATAGCAGGGGAGGCGCCAAAGTCTTTATCATTGGATTGACTGACCAAATCCCTATTCTCCATCAAGTTATCCCAAAACTGTTCAGTAGTTTCCGATCCAGGAAACAAACCCGCCATTCCAATAACCGCAATTTTTGACTTCGCTTTCTTTTGCATGCTTGATCCAATTAAGCCCACTGTAAATCTCTACTTATCGTTACGCCTGCACGATGACTTTTCAGGTACATCTTTCCGCTGATTGCATCATAGGCAGTGATGTCTGCTTCCATAGAAAAATCATCTGATTTCAGGACTTCTAATGCGACATAAAAAGGACGACCAAAAGGCAGGGCTTCAAAAATTTCTACCCACTCTGTGCGCAGCGGCAAACTGGCACAACCATGAAATTTGCGTACCCAAATCAACAAGCCTTGATACATAATATCGGTCAGAAATGGATTCAAATCCTTGACTGGAAATTGTCCTTGTCGAATGGGGTCTACCCCTGGATGTTCACACAGCAGTAGTATCCCCTTTTCGTGAAGTTCCAATACTTGTTTAACCCCCCTAAAATCACTGCCATGAAACAAGGTTCCATCCTCATAGACAGCAGAGGCATCTGCCATAACTGGCGTTATTTGCTGGATATTGGGCAAGGGAACAATGGGCGCTTTTGGCCGTTCAGCAACCAGATAAATCGTTGATTGGTAATGATTCAATGGCAATTTGGCTCCAGTATCACTAGAAATGGTCACCTGCACTTTAATCTGTTCTTCGTCCTTTTCCAATTCCTTCAAAATCAACTGATAATGATCCTGTTGTTTCCCATCGAAGACAATGCCTTTAAATAATTTGGCCTTTTCTACTTTTTGTAAGTAAAAACCAGGGTAGAAATCTCGGGCCGCTTGCGCCATCCAAGTAGAGGCATTGATAATGGGTAAAACGGCATTGCCTTGAATCATATGATGCCCTAGAAACGGATTAGCGTCTTCTGTCAAATGTCTGGTCATCACATGGGTGGTGAGTTCTCCGTCTGTAGCCGCTTTTGCTAAGGGGAGCGTCCCTCCCAGTATTACTTGCGTCTGATGAGCATGGCTGGTACTCAGCTGGTCCAACATCGCTAGCGGTCCCTCTTCAGAAGGAACTAGAGCAACGCCATGCGCTTCAAAAATCTTTTTGAGCTGAGGGCTAACCATACCCGCATCCCATGCGCCCCAATTGATGGAGACCACATGAACATTGGGATGATTGGTCTTAAATAAATGCGCTACATGATTCAATATCTCATTGGCGATGGCATAGTCCGTTTGGCCAACATTGCCATAAAAACCCGCTACAGAAGAGAAGAGCACCACTTGCTCTATCGCCTCCAGCTGAATGGACTGCACTGCAGCCAACAAGCCGTTGATTTTTACATCATATACCGCATCAAAATCCGCTTCGGTTTTATTTTCAATGAGCTTATCAGCCAATCGGCCTGCTCCGTGTATAATGCCCGTGACGGGGCCAGTCTCAGCAGTTACCTTATCAATGGCAGCTTTTAGGGCGGATGGATTGGTCACATCAGCAGCTTCGTAATATACCTTAGCGCCTTGTGAGCGAATGTAATCGAGATTGGCCTGAATCTCTCTTTGCGCCAGCACTTTTCCAACCATGCGCTGAATGGTTTTGGGATGTGGTTTTTCTCCACTGGCTATCCTACTTTCCATGGCCTTGCGCTTCAAAGTATTGGCATCTGTAATCCCTAGCGCCCAATTGGGCTCTGCGCCCGCTAGTTGAGAGCGGCCAACCAGGATAAAACTGCTTTTGAATTGCTTGGCTAATGTGCGAACACAATCTGCTGTGACGCCCCGCGCTCCACCCGTAACGAGAAAAACACTCTTTTCATTAATCGTGGATTGCAGTTGCTTTTGGCGAGGAGGGACTTGTTCTTGGGTAGCTACCGTGTAGCGCTGTTCTTGCTCATCATAAACCGTTTCGGTCAGACAGCGATCTGCATCCAATAATTCCTGGATAATTTTCTGAGCCGCCAAATCCGATTGGAGCATAGGAGATACATCGACAGCTCGGCAGAAGACCTTGGGCCATTCCAAATTCAGGGATTTACAAAGACCAAACAATCCAGCACCAATAACGGATACATTGCCAGGATTATTCATTCCTCTGGCACCATCCAAGCGAGTCACACACATAAAGGCCGTTCTTCTTTTTGCTGCTTGATTATTGAGGCTTGACTTGAGGTGCTTGGCCAATAGGAAAACCGTCTTAGTCAGGGCTTTCTCTTGCTCAAAATGTCGTCCAAATTGTCCAAGTGGAAAACGGAAATGAGGATGAAGATAAATTAGGGAGGTAACATTAGCAGTCAATGCCTGAAGGCACTGCTGTATACCTTGATCACTGGTCTCTTGTAAATGAACTTCCCGAACACCTGCGGGGACTGGGTGGCTATTTTTTCGCACCAATTGTTCTGGAAGGCTGAGCAGTACTACTTCGTGGCCACTGGCTTGTAATTGCTTACAAAGGGCCATGGTCAGGGCTGAGCCTTCGTTAGTTACTAAAGTCACCTCGCTAGCTTGACGCTTGACTAGAAGCTGGTCGGGGCGAGGGATGGGTTTTAGCTCAACAGTCAGACGGGGTACTCTAGGATAGCTTCCAGAAGGAAAATGACTCATTCCCAAAGTATCAGTCGTGACGGTTTCAATTATTGGACCAGGCTTTTTTTTTTCTGCACCCGCTTTTGCTGCAATATAATCAACGATTTGTTGCAGGGTTCTCAGCTCGGCCAGCTCTTGTGGATTGACGCCTTGGACGGAAGGATTTGCTTCTGTCATTGCACCAAAGATTTCTACTCGTTTGATCGAGTCAATCCCTAAATCCGCTTCCATATCCATTCCCAATTCCAACATCTCCGCTGGATAGCCCGTCTTTTCCGCGATCACTTCCAATAAACTATCGGCAATCTCCGCTGTACTAATGCTGCTAGTATTTCCATTTTGAGCAGCGATGGCCGCCGCATCCTTACTTGTCCCATTTTTATGGACTCCATTCCCATTACTGTTATGGCCATTACTAGATGAACCATTGACAACTGCGGCAGAAGTATTGGCACCAGCTTTATTAGCGATGTAATCGACAATTTGTTGCAGGGTTCTCAATTCAGCCAGCTCTTGTGGATTGACGCCTTGGACAGAAGGATTTGCTTCTGTCATCGCACCAAAAATCTCTACTCGCTTGATCGAATCAATCCCTAAATCTGCTTCCATATCCATTCCCAATTCCAACATCTCTGCTGGATAGCCCGTCTTCTCTGCGATCACTTCCAATAAACTATTGGAAATCTCTGTCGTACTGATGCCCTTATTCGCGCTTTGAGCGATAGGTGCTGCAATAGGCGTAGTCACCTTTGGGGCTACAATAGTTTCAGTACTTGTAAGCTTTGCTGCGGGTGTTGCAGGGGTAGAACTGGCACCCGCTTTAGCCGCAATGTAATCGACAATTTGCTGTAAGGTTCTCAATTCGGCCAACTCTTGCGGATTGACGCCTTGGACGGAAGGATTCGCTTCTGTCATCGCACCAAAAATCTCCACTCGCTTGATCGAATCAATCCCTAAATCCGCCTCCATGTCCATTCCCAATTCCAACATCTCTGCTGGATAGCCCGTCTTCTCTGCAATCACTTCCAATAAACTATCAGAAATCTCAGCAGTGCTTATTCCGCTATTTGTATTGGGTACGGAAGGGGCTGGTGCACTTGTCGTTGCCTGTGGTGTAAGGACAACAGCAGCAGCTGTATTTGAAGGTGTTTCAACAGTCGTGGTAGAACTAGCTCCTGCTTTTGCCGCGATGTAATCGACAATTTGCTGTAGGGTCCTCAATTCAGCCAGCTCTTGTGGATTGACGCCTTGGACAGAAGGATTCGCTTCTGTCATCGCACCAAAAATCTCTACTCGCTTGATCGAATCAATCCCTAAATCCGCCTCCATATCCATTCCCAATTCCAGCATTTCAGCTGGATAGCCCGTCTTCTCTGCAATCACTTCCAATAAACTATCAGAAATCTCAGCAGTGCTTATTCCACTACTTGTATTGGGTACGGAAGGAGCTGGGGTACTTGTGGTCACCTTGGGTGTAGCTACAGCAGCAGCTGTATTTGAGGGTGCTTCAACAGTCGTGGTAGAACTAGCACCCGCTTTTGCCGCAATGTAATCGACAATTTGCTGTAGGGTTCTCAATTCGGCCAACTCTTGTGGATTGACGCCTTGGACAGAAGGATTCGCCTCCGTCATCGCACCAAAAATCTCCACTCGCTTGATCGAATCAATGCCTAAATCTGCCTCCATATCCATGCCCAATTCCAACATCTCTGAAGGATAGCCTGTCTTCTCTGCAATCACTTCCAATAAACTATTGGAAATCTCAGCAGTGCTTATCCCTGAAGTCTGGGTGGGCAGGGGTGTACTGACGGTGGCAACAGCAGGGCTAGTTGGAGCCTTTACAGTATGGCCATTACTTGGAGGAGCAGTAGCTACAGGCTGTGCGATCTTTTGATCAGGGCTTGGCATAGCTGGCGCTACCGTTCTTTGATTATTTTGCTGGACGAGGTTTTGGAGAAGTTCCTCTATCCGATTTTGTTGTTGGGTCAAACGGTTGACTTCCGTTTGAATATTATTCAATAAAGCTCTTTCCTCTGCGGTCATTTCTGTTTCTTGATTTGGATGATTGGAAGCATTTACAGCAGCGCCTGCCCATTGAGGCGTATTCTTTTGGAGGGCTTCCTGATGTTTCTTTTGGGTGCCTGCGGATACGTAATTATAGCCGCTAATTCGAACATTGAGTTTTCCTTTAGCGCGTGGGGCTTGATAGTCCTGGACAAAGCGATCAAAACCTTGCACTGGAATCCCTAAAACCGCCAGTTGAATGACGCCTTCGCGAAATTGTCGATCGCTGTCTTTCTTAGCATTGGCATTGAGCGCTATAGCCTGATGCGGCCGACCTTTCAGGATTTCTCCAACGAGTTTGGTCAGTATATTACGGGGGCCAAATTCGACAAAAATACGGCCACCATCTGTGTACATCTGCTCCACCTCATCCTTAAATCGAACGGGATTTAGGATGTGATTGATTAAAGTACCTCGCATTTGAGCGGCATCCGCTGGATAAGCCTGGGCTGTTGTATTGGAGTAAACGGTTCCTTGTGGAGATTGGAAAGGAAGAGCCTCAATCGCCTTGGCAAAAGGTTGCTGGGCATGTGCGACGTATGGGGTGTGGAAGGCAGCAGAAACGGGGAGTAGACGAGCAATCATGCCCTCTGCTTTGAGTGCTGCCTCCAAACGACTTAGGTCGGCAGTAGAGCCACCCAGAATAATCTGAGTAGGAGAGTTGATATTGGCAATTTGGAC
>JBCBDH010000008.1:0-24133 GCA_038529855.1 Bacteroidota bacterium
GATCGCCAAAGCAAACCGCGCCTAGAGATAGAATAGAGATATCTTCTGTCACCAGGACCTCAAAGGAACAAGAGTCCGCCAATCCAGTTGAATCATCAGTGACGACATAGGTAACGGTTGTTTGACCAAAGGGAAAGGCATCGCCAGGTTCATAATTTGAACTCAAGACGGCTTGCGTAGAGGTGCCACTAAGACTAGGAGGGGTCCAGTTGACAATGGCCTCACAATTACTGGCATCCGCAGGGGCACTGATGTCCATTGGACAATCTACCAGTAACACACTATCCATTTGGGCGCTGGTGGTCAAGAGCCCTGCCATTAGATACAGCGGACTAAGAAGCATAAGACAAAGGGAAAAAATCGTTTTCATAAAGCTCGTGTTTAGTCGGTTAAAATGATTCGAGTAGCCCAAGGGCCTTGGCTGGTTTGTACACGCAGGATGTAGGTGCCAGCAGATAGATGTGATAAGGATAGTTTACTTAGGCGTTTTTCGGGAATGGTTGTCAATACTTTTTCCCCAGTAATACTAAATAGACTTATTTGGTCAATTTCCAGGCCACTTTGTAGATAAATCGCAGTGGAACTTGGATTGGGGAAAACTTTTATCTGTTCTTGTAAGTCCTGTTCAAAAGTATTGGAAACTGTACTGGTAATAAGCGAAATACTTGTACTGCCTTCCAGTTCAATAGGCCGCTCGGCATTATCGATCAGACGGATATTGGTGATCTCAAATCGCAAATCCAATTCATCACTACCAAATCGCCCCACATCTTGCTCTTGATGCAATAGAATATCGTCTTCAATGGTAATAAACAATTGGGCAATCTCTCCCATCCCACTGATGTTTTGCCCGTCGATTCTCGAAAAGGCAACATCTATTCGGCCTGGGCTGTAGAAATCTTTTTGCACCTGGATAAAATCAGTATTCTCTGCGCCTAACCAGGAAGGCGTGAATTGAAGATCCACGGAATTTTCTTTAATCAAAGCAGAATCGTATTCAATACTAAAGGCTAGGCCATAAATGTTTTCTGCTTGATTATCGCTATCGCCAAGAATAAGGGGTAGGCCAACGGTCTCTCCTTCTACAATGGTATCCACTTCCAAATAGAAGGGGGCTACCAGTTGTCTACTGCTGGTTATTTGCTCTCCCATCAAATACTGCTCCCCCCAATTGAAGATGATCGTGCTTATATCTCCAAACCAAATCTGGCCATCTCCATCAGCATCAATGTGTTTGTAATTGACTTGAGTAAAAGGGGTAGACTGCGGCCAATTTTCCGAAAACTGACCCCTCCAATCCACACTGGCATTGGGGCGAGGTGGACCATTGCTACTAAAGCTCAATCCAATATTTAATAGATCAAAATGATTGACCACTCGATTGGTATCCGTATCTCCTGGCCATACACAATCTGTACTATTGACAGTGAAAATCCATTCTGTCGTACAGCCATCTACGTCAGTGATGGTCACGCTATATTGATTGCTACCCAATTCTGCCTGTACAAAAGGATTGGCACAATCCAAGCAAGAAAGATTGGGGCTGCTAGACCAGCTAAAACTCAAGGGATCAGTATGCTCAATAAAAACTTGAACGCTGTCTTCCAAACAAATATCGAAGACCTCATTGGGAATATTGGCATCAATCTCTTCCAGAACGACATTGGTGACCGCAGAGCAGCCATCTTGGTCGGTGACCGTGATATCATAGGAACCTGCACTCAGATTAGATAGATTAGGTGGGTCGATGATATATGGTGGATTGCCACCCTGAACATCCAAAGTAAAGGCGCCATTGGCCTCATCGCCCAACGGGCACTGAAGAATTTCGGAAGAAATGGTCAATGCTGCTAGGTCGATCACTTCAAAAATGGCTACTGCAGCACAGGCATTGCAATCTGTGACCGTCACGGAGTAAGCACCTACGGGCAGTGCAGTAGGGTCTTCTACCATCATCCCAAAATCCCAAATATAGTTGTAGGGGGCACATCCACCAAAAACAGTCAAATCAATGGAGCCATTGCTTTCCCCACAGGTAGCGTCGACGACAGAGCCATTAATCTGAATAGCGGTAGGATCGGTCAGTTCTATGGCTTGGCTGATGCTGTCCTGGTCGCCATTGGCATCGGTCAGGGTAATCTGGTAATTGCCTGCGCTTAGATCAGGAATCAAAATCGTATTAGCAGAAGTAGATAGATTGCCTCCGCCTGTCCAGGCTACATCGAATGGTGGAACGCCACAGTCAATATCAAAGCTGATGCTTCCATCTGATTCGCCATTACACAAAGGATCATTGAATGCAATATTGCTAATCGTTGGTCGGTCATTATTGAATAGTATTTGAACGGTGTCTAGGTGGATACAGCCATTGCTGAGGACGGTTGTCAAAGTATAGAGGCTATTGGAGCTGACGGTAGCGATGGGATTGGGACAATCCAAGCAGGATAGCCCTACAGAGGGGGACCACTGGTAGAGAAAACCAGGCGATTGCTCCAAGGCACTGAGCTGAACGGCTGCTGGTTCGCAGACGTTAATATCTGGCATTTCCCCGCTAAATAAATCGCCTAATTCAATGCTGGCAGTCGCCGTACAATCAGCGGCATCCGTAACCGTCAGGGAATAAGTTCCAGGAGCCAGACCCATAGGATCTTCCACATCGCCAATACTCGCTTCGCTCCATTCAAAGCTAAAAGGCCCTGTTCCTCCAATAATGCTTGTCTCAATAGCCCCATCATTGAATGCAGTGGTGACACAGTTGGCAATTTGAAGATCAAGTTCAATAGAACCCACAGGTACCTGAAAGTATTCAACCAGTTCGCAACCCCATACCGCGTCAGTGATCGTCACCGTGTAGACGCCCGCTATGAGATTATCTGTATCTTCCGTAGAGAAAGTATTGCTCCATGCAAAGAAATAAATACCACTTTGATCGGCCATCGTAATATCAATGGCTCCATCAGCGGCATTATCACAACTTGTTGGCGTAATCACCGTCTCCAATATGACTGGGCCAATTTGCTGAACAGCCATACAGCTAGGGCTGCCTGCGCCACAACTGTTAAAAGGAACAACACAAATAAGCCCACTTCCACCTGCTTCCCAGCCAATCAGCGCCTCGTTTCCTCGCGCTTCTCCATCTACAAAATAAGCCTTATCAGGAAGTATCCATTCATAGTGGCTAGCAGAAGGGTCAGGACTAACAGCATAATTGGCAGCGGCTACACTGCCACAAATAATCTCAACACCTTCTGTAAAAACGGGGGTATTAGGCACCTCATCATTCACCACAATCGCCAGGGTATCGCTAAAGAGCATTCCATTGCCCTCTGCCGTAACCACTAGCCTGGCCTCACCTGCGGCTGTTCCCCAATTGATGAGCATATTGCTATTGTTTTGTCCAAAAACAATATCCGTTCCTGGCAAATCCAGTACTTCCCAATTGTAATTGCTGAGGGTAAATTCATCATCTAAAAATTCGTAGCGCTCAATTTCATTGGTGCAAGGAGCGGTAGGGCCTGAGATACTGGCCGCTGGGCTGTATTGATCAATTTGGCGGATGGTTCGACAGCTTTGAGGGCTGGTGCCACAATCGTTGCTTAGACTTAGGCAAATTTCAAAATCGGCAGTATTGGAGCCACTGATTAGGGCAAAAGAAGCACTAGGGCCACCCAAGCTGGGGACAAAATCAGCCCCATTGAGCGTCCAAGCGTAATTCATTTCCAAATCATAGTTGGCATAAAAGTAATTGGCTGACTGGACATCAACAATGTCAGGACCATAAATTTGAGGGCTTGGAGGAGGACTAAGCGTTTCGTCTACATAAACTGATTGGCGAGCAATACAGGCGGTATTGCCATCTTCCACTTCCAAGGTATACCAGCCTCCCTGAGAAACCACGATATTTGGCGAACTTCCAATAGCCAAGCCATTTTCATCATACCAAATGTAAATAGTAGTGGCACCAGCTGGGCCAAGACCAACCAAGGTGACGCTGGTATTGGTACAGTTGATTACGCCACCTCCTCCTATACTGATAAAAGGCGCCATTGGGTCAGCAATAACTTCTACCGTATCCCTTCCTCTGCATTGACCATCAAAACTATTGACTTCCAGGACATAGGTGCCTGGCTGGTCGACCATGGTTTGCAAATGGCTTGGATCGCTGATAAAGCGGCCATTTTCCGTAAACCAGTTGAAAAAGACATAGTCTTCACTTTCTGGGCTGCTGCCATTGAGGGTGATGGGGCTACTGGCGCAATTCATGTTTTGGTCCTGACCAGCGTCAATAAAGCCCAATGTACCTACATCAATATTTTCGCATATGGTCGTATCGTTTCCCACGGCATCTACAACTGTTAGACAAACGATGTAATTATCACTTGCATAGGTAAGATCATAGCTTCCAGCAAACTGTGAAAGTGTGGCTCCATCATTAAAATCCCAGATATGTTGGACAATGGCGCCTGCAGTAGAGCTGGTCACCGCGCTGTATTGGAGGGTAGCAGGGATACAACTGTTTTCCAGGCTTAGATTGATTTGTTCAACACTGATTTGAGCAGCCAGTTGGAGGTGGACTAGGGCAGATAGGCAATAGATAAAAAGGACTCGTCTCATTCGTCTCAATTTTGTAAAAAGGTGTTTAGGCGCTGTAGGTATTTACAAATGTAGGGGCAAAAGGCTATCGAGAAAAGTACTTTTGCGGGCAAGTCTAGGATTTTTGAGTGGACTAAATGGTATAAAAACCCTAATTTTATTGTATTGAAAGCTATTTAGTCTAGGATTTTTTGATGAAGAATAGTCAATTATGTGGGCTGTTAAAGTTGTTAAATACGCGGGAAAGGCGTCGATTTCGCGCTTATGTGCATTCTCCTTTTTTTAATAAACACCAAAAGACGCGCGAATTGGGGGATTATTTGCTGCCCTTTGCCCCTGATTTTGACCAGCCTTCCCTGACTAAAAAAGCGGTATTTGCCCATCTTTTTCCCGATGAACCCTATAAAGAGGCGGTACTCAATAACTTAATTTCTGACCTGCTGCAATTGCTCTATGGTTATCTGGCCTACAAGGGCTATGAGCGACATCCTCAACAGGAGCGGCATTATCTTTTGGAAGAGTTATTGATTCGAGATTTACCCTCGCATTTTGAACGGGCCTCGCGGCGCTTTCGACAGATTCAGGAAAAAACGCCCTATCGCAATTTCCAATACCATCACTACCAATATCTGCTCCATCAGCAATTGGACCAATACCTGCTCAGTCAGTCTAAAAGACGCTATGATGAAAACCTCCAATTGGAAAGCGATGAACTGGATTTGTACTACATGTCTAATAAGCTGCGGATTGCCTGTGATATGACCAGTAGAAATCGAGTGATTAAAGCGGGTTATGATTGCCAATTTATCCAACCAGTGATCGCTTATTATGAAGCTAACCAGGAGCGTTTGTCTCAATATCCCGCCCTGGTTGTTTATTACACAGCCCTTCAACTCATCCAAGCACCTGACATTGAAGCGCATTACTTACAGCTCAAAAGCGTACTCAACGAACACGGTGATTGCCTACCCAATGCGGAACTGTGGACCCTTTACAACTACGCCCTCAACTACTGCATCCTACGCATCAATTCTGGGATGAGTACTTACTACCAAGAAGTACTCGAACTCTACAAGCTGCTCCTCGACAGGGGCTTGCTCTTTCAAAATGGCTACCTCACACAGTGGACCTACAAAAACATCACCACGGCAGGGCTTCGCCTAAAAGAGTACGATTGGACGCGGCAATTCATCGAAGAATTCAAATCGCTATTGCTACCTGAGGAGCAGGAAAATGCCTATTCCTACAACCTTGCCACCTTCTACTATGCCCAAAAGGCCTATTCAGCCGCTTTGCAGCAACTACACGATGTAGAATTTACAGACACCTCCTATCATCTTGGTGCCAAGATCATTCAGCTCAAAAGCTATTACGAATTAGAAGAAACGGAAGCCTTTTTCTCGCTCATTGAAGCCTTCAAAAAATACATCCTTCGCAATCGCGAGCTGGCGGATTATCGCAAAAAAGCCAATGCCCATTTTCTCGATCTCGCCAAGCGCATCTATCGCCTCAAGATCAATCGCAAGACCCTAAGCACGGCTGCTTATCAACAAAGACAGCGAAGCATTCGCGAGCGGATGAGCGAGCTACAGCCAATTGCCAATAAGAATTGGTTGGAGGAAGTGTTTGCCCATTTATAAGCTAAATCCATCCTTTCACTTCGCTTTTTGACCACTTCACTGCAAGGGAATAGCTCCACCTTCCACTTGCCCCTATCTTTGTCCTCGAAATCAACTAACAAGTACTTTTAACCCTTTAAAAACCATTAATTGTGAAAACTTCCATGTCTGTTTTATTTTTTGCTTTGTTCTTAGGTTTATTTTTTACCAGCTGTAAAAAAGATGAAAAAAATGAACCAAGCCCTAATGCCACCAGTAGCCACTTTTTCAGCTGTGAGGTAGCAGGCACTGAATTTAACATCAATGGCCTTTATGCCTATGCCGTTAATTTTGATGATACCTACAATATCTATGGGGTAGAGGAAGAAGGCACTTCCATGTACGTCGCTGTCGACCAAACACTAGAAGTAGGGACCCATGCTTTTGACGATCTTAGTTTTGCCCTCATCACTTTTGCTGATGGCCGCAGCTACAATACCTTATTTGATGGAGGAAGTGGAGAGGTCATCGTCGAAGAAAAAACAGCGACTATGGTCAAAGGACGCTTCCATTTTACGGCCATTAGTTACGATGATTTTAGCGAGACCATTGAAGTCAAAGATGGTCGCTTCCAGGTAGAGTTTAGATAATTTATTATACGCAACCGAATGAATGGACTTCGTGCCGCTGCCCAATAAAGATGGGGCAGCGGTTTTTTATTCATTGCAATCGCCTGACAGATTGAGATCGCCTGGACGAATGGCATTAAAATCAGCATCGTCAACATCCGCACTTAGGTTGCTGATGGTAAGCTGACCAACACTGCCTTGACCCTGGGGGAAGTCTGCGCTGGGCAGCATAAAGTCAGGGGTCGCATAAATCCAGCTGAGCATCAAATTATTGCTCAGACCAAGGATAAGTTTTCGGCCATCTACCATGTCAAAAGTAGTGATGGAGCCAGACTGATTGAGGTCAGCAGCGAGAAATAGAAAAGGGTCAATGGGGTCCAGACCAAGTATGATACGAGACATGCGAACGAGATCAAAAGTAGAAACGCCGTTTAGGGGATTGACCAATTCTTTTTCAGGTACAATTTCATAGTCCCCTCCTGTTGGGAGATCGCTAAATTCGTAATAGCCATTGGCATCCGTTGTGGTAGTCAATGGGCTGCTGAGTAAGTCGCTATTGAGGGTAATATTGACATCGACCTGCCCCGTATTATCGAGACAGCGAATCGTCCCTGTAATGCTAGCGGTTTGAGCGGTCGCCCATGTGCTTAAGCAGCAGCAGAAAAGGGCATAAAGTAAGGTTTTCATAACACTTGTTTTTTGATGTAGAAAAATGGATTTCTTTAGACGGATTGATAGAGGTAAAATCATATGATATTAGCGGCTTTTCCCATCACTCCACCTGATACAAATTCCCCTTTTTGATCCCAACAAAATCCAATCCGCTAATATCGCCATTTAAGCGAATAGAACGACCGTCAAATAAATTGGACTGACTGTTATCAGGAAGATAAATGGGGCCATAAGCATAGACAAATCGCCAAGCGGGAGAAAGATCACTAGCATTTTCGATGAGTTGTAAAACCCTGACCATGGTGACCAGGTCAAAGGTGGAATTCAAGCCATTATCATCAACGTCTGCTGCTAAGAGATTGGAGGGATGAACGGAAAGCAGGGTATCCAAAATCGTTAGGCTTACTATATGCAAATCCAGCCAATTGATCTCCTTAAGCCAGTTGTCGTTTTTGACCAATTCCAATTGATAGGGCTTCTGCTTGGCCAAATGATCGAATTGGTACTCGCCCTGCTGATCGCTTTGGGTCATGTGAATGACTTGTCCAGCAGTGTCTTTGATGATGAGCAGGATGTTGGCCATGCCCTGTCCTCGCACATCCACAATCTTTCCTGAAATGGAGGCCGTTGAATCTGAGCATACAGCAGCAGCAATCGTCAGTGGACTCAGCGCAATAAAGGTCATTAGTAAAATAGTTCGAATCAACATGATGGTCTATTTTATGGGATTAGTGAACGATGGGGAGGCGTTTGAGAACAGGGCCTTGATTGGTATGGATGGCTAGGGTGTAGATGCCTGCGGGCAAATCCTGAAGCTCCAATTGCTTTTCGTGACCATTGGTCGTCCACTGTCTTATTCGTCTTCCAGTTAAATCAATCATTTCGATTTGTTCCAATAGGAGCTCTTCAGTGCGAATTTGCACATAGTCATGGGCAGGACTGGGAAATATGGAGACGCGCTTGTCCAGCGCAGGCCCTATCCCAGATACATTCTCCAAGATGACTGATTGGGTACTTTCTGTACTAATTTCGATCTGCTCCTCTCGTGCATTGATGGCCAAAACGCCATTGATGCTAAAATAAGTATCCAATTGGCCCGCTCGCCGCCCACCGCTGAGCTCTTCCAGTAAAAAGATATCGTCTTCAATGGTGATATTGAGAATGGCGATGGGACCAAAGCCGCTAATGTCTTGCCCATCCGTTCGAACAATCGCTGCATCGAGCCGCCCTTCAGCATGAAAATCCTTTTGAACGGTCAGGATATTTTCGTCAACTATTCCTATCCAAGAGGGCATAAAGGTCAGGATGGCTGAACCAGGTACAATCACACTTGGATCGTAATGAATGCTGAAAGCAATACCGTAGATATTTTCTGCTACATGGGTAGCGGTACCCAATATCAATGGAAGCGCTACTTGCTCATTGGCATAAAAGGTGTCTGGTAATACATAAAATGGTGGAACTATGGCACTCGCTGCCCAAGGTAATCCAAGCATCCCTCGATCGAGATCTTCTCCCATCAAAAAGCGCTCCTCCCCCCAATTGCTATTGATCGCCTCCACATCCATTAAGCCAATTTCCCCACTACCATCTGCATCTGGGTGTTTGTAATTAACCAAACTATTAGGCGTAAATTCTGGCCAATCAAAACCCGCTTGGGCCAACCAGGTCGTACTGGTATTAGGACGCTGTGGGCCCATACTGCCAAAGCCCAATCCAATATTCAGCAAGTCGTAGTGATTGACAATGCCATTGGTGTCCGTATCTCCTGGCCAAACACAGTCATTGACATCAATTTGGATCGTCGCAAAGTCCTCACAGCCTCCATTTTCTGTGACCGTCACTTCAAAAGTCGTACTTTCTGTAAAGGTCGCTATGGGATTGGGGCAGTCGCTGCAACTGAGTAAATTAGCAGGATGCCATTGATAACTTAGGGCATTGGGGGCGGTGACGAATAAGGGGCGCTCGCCCGCTTTACAAACCAAGGTATCCAGACTGATATCCGCAATTCCTTGATCCAGTATAAAGCTTTCACTTTGGGTACAGCCTTGCCCATCTGTTACTGTTACCGCATAAGTCCCTGCGGATAAATCTTCTATATCCTGAAGCGTTTCCCCATTATCCCAAAGGTATTCATAAAAAAGTACGCCTCCTTCTACATGGATGTCAATTGATCCATTGACTAAGTCATTGGCACAGGTCAATGCCTCTAAAATGATTTGTAGGGAATCGGGCTGAAGAACCGTAAAGTTTTCGGTTTGGCTACAACCCAGGGCATCGCTGATGGTCAGTGTATAAGTGCCAGCTAATAGGTTTTGGGGATTTTGGAGGCCGTCCAGATTATCATCGCTCCAATCAAAAGTGTAAGGAGCGCCAGCTCCGCCAAGGGGATAGGTGAAAATCCCACCAGTAGGCTCGCCATAACAGCTTACTGGATGAATAGTGGCATTGGCAATTTGAGGTTCTTGGCGCGACAGTGTAAATCTTGCACGGTAATAGCCTTCTTGTCCATTTTGGGCAATAAGATGGTAGTTGCCAGGAGCTAAATTTTCGATCAAAGTGCCTTCCTGGAAATAGCCATCTGGCCCAATCCAGAAGAAGCGGAAACCATCAGGAGGACTATTTTGATGTAGCAGACGGATAGCACCATCATCTACATCACAACTGGGATCAAGCAGGCAAAGCCCCTTCATTCTAAAGCCATTATCAAAGCCATCTATGGTATAGACCGTCCCGTGTTTGGCAGCCCAACTTATCGGATTCAGACTACTCATCTCATAAAGTATAGAATGGCTTGGCAAATCACTGAATTCTACCAAGTCTGTCACTCGATTAAAACCCAAATTGGCCGATAATTCCAGGATAAATAAGGTGTCAAAATCGCTGACTTCCTCTAGTTCTCCGTAATTGAAGCTAAAGGTAAATAGGCCATGTTCTGTGTATTGATTCCCTGATAATTCCAAATTGAGCGCCTCTGCGCTTGCTGGATTGGGGATGGCAGATTGAAAATACAGTCGATTGGGGTCCCAGCGCAGGCTTAATTGCCCACTGAGCCCTGGTGCCAATTGCTGGACACTGATGACCATATAAATATTTTCCGATTTTTCTTCATTGGAAGCATAAAAGAAAGGGCTACAGGGCGTATCATTAGCATTGCTACAATCGACCCTGATCGTATCGCTGTACCATTGGCAATTGGTACTCAAATCCGTCACGACCAAATCGTACTTCCCTGGAGGAACATTGAAGAGCGTGTCTGCACCTGTTGTGATATTAGTCACTCCCGTACTCCAACGAAATTCTTTAAGGGCCACTTGGTCTGCTGTTTCTGCATAGATGGCAGCTCCATTGCCAAGTGGGCTACAATCTACGGCCACGGATATGGCGTCTTCAGCTACCGCTTCATCATTGAGGATTAAGTGTTCGACAATTGAGCAGCCAGTAGCGGGTTCCGTTATGGTTACCACATATCGGCCAGCGTTTAGATTATCAATGATCGCCGTATCCTGGCCTGTACTCCAAGCATATTCATAAGGACCTGGCCCTGCCATCGTCACTCGAATCTGGCCATTGCTCAGATTGCAATTGGGGGCCGTTAATTGGGCCTCATAGCGAGCGGCCAATTGGCCATTGGCTTCCAAGAAAATAGTTTCTGCGTAGCTACAGCCACCAGCATCGCTGATAGAGATGGTATAAACACCCGCACGGAGGTTTTTTATGGAAGGGGTCGTCTGACCGCTACTCCACAATACCTCATAAGGCCCTGTCACGCCATCAAAGAAAGCAAAGTTAATGGACCCATCTGCACTTCCATCACAACTTGGGTGGATGACCGTGGTATTGGCAAACCTGACTGGGGGCAAGGATCGAAATAATTGAAAAGTGGCCAATCTTTGGTCGCCAGCCGCATCAGTAATGCGCAGGTAATAATTACCTTCTTTGTATAGATCAGTAATATGGAATGAAGAGGCGCTGAATCCATCTGGTCCAGTCCAGTCTGCCTGATAGGGTGGCATGCCGCCAGAGACTTGGGTGTAGATGGCTCCAATACCTCCATTATCACAATTGATGGGCGCTAAGTCTGCTGAGATGTCTAGGTCAGATGGAGCTTGTGCGATGTGGATGGCCCCTGAAATACTGATAAAGGGGATAATAATGGAAGCCTGTATTTCGATGACGACCTCAGATACGGTCTGATCGTCTTGGATGTAAATATCGCTATGTGTTCCTGGATCGCCAATGGCGACAAAACAGACTTCTACGAGTGAGGTATCATCACTTAAGGTGTTGAGGTCGAGTTGAGAATCGATCCAGTTGAAATTCAATCTGCCTGGTTCAGGGCTAAAGTGAAAGAGGTCTGGGAAAACACTATTTTGGATGCGGTTAAACTGGATGCTGCTTGCATCCCAGGCCAAGGAAAACTGAAGGGCAACCATGTTTTTTGCATCTCGCACACGGAGAGGAATACAAACCGTGTCACCAGTATTGGCAGTAGCTTCACCAATATTTAGTTCGAAGACTTGTGCCTGTGCTTGTAGTGAACTGGGCGAGCTGACCCAAAACAGCCAGCCGACAAGCAGAAAGGAGAGGTAGCGATACGATAGGCGTGCCATGGTTTTACAATTTTGATGTTCTATGGTTTTATAAGCTTTACAAAACAAATCTAGCAGAATCGGCTACTGCAAACAAATACTTTTAAAGTCATTTATAGCTAATGAAATAGCCTACAAGTAGGTAAAAGGCTTGATTTTACTTACTTTTAAATAAAAAAAGTAGCTCTTTTTAATGCAGTCTTCACGTCTTTGTAGCCTTCTAAAAGCCCTTTCTACCCGAGAACGCAGTCGTTTTCGCGAGTTTTTATATTCTCCTTATCACAATAAGCGAGAGAAAATACGCCAATTATTTGATCATATTGCGCCTTTTGCTCCGCATTTTGACCACCTGGATTTGAACAAACCTTGGCTATTTCAGCAGCTTTTTGGCGATGCGCCTTACAGCGACCCTCGCATCAATAATGTCATTTCTGACTGTCTGCATCTCTTGTACGATTTTTTGGCGCAGGAGCAGTTTCGGCAGCAGGATATGCTAAAAAAGGATTTTACTTTGGAAGCCCTCCTAAATCGAGAAGCCCATAGGGATATTGATCGCTTGTCGCGTTGGTATCGAGAGGGATTGGATCGACGGCCACAGCGCAATGCTGATTTTTACTACAAAGAACATTTATTATACGATAAATTGGACCGCTTTTTCTTCACCAAGGGACAGCGAAGCTATGATGCCAATTTGCAGCGTAAAAGCGATAGCTTGGATGTGTTTTACCTGGCCAGTAAATTTCGCATCGCTTGTGATATGGCCAGTCGAAATACGGTGACAGAAGCCACCTATGAATGTCATTTATTGGAAGACCTCTTGCGCTATTACCAAGCCCATAGGCCAGCGCTTGACGCGCATACTTTGATTGGTATTTTCTACAAAACCCTATTGATGCTCACTGAGCGGGAGCAAGAACAACACTACTACGACCTCAAAGCACAATTAGCCGTACAAGCCCACTTATTCACGGATGAAGAACTGCGCGAGCTGTACATCTATCCACTGAACTACTGCATCAAAAAAATCAATTCTGGGCGGAGCGATTACTATGCGGAGGTCTTGGATATTTACAAGATGATGCTGGACAAAAAGATTGCCTTTCGCAATGGCTTTTTACCACAGTGGACCTTTAAAAACATCAGTACAGTAGGTATTCGACTCAAAGCCTATGAATGGACAGAGGATTTTATCGACCGCTACGAGCAATACCTGCTACCTGAAGAGCGAGATAATGCCCTGGCCTTTAATCGAGCTGCCCTGTTTTATGCCAAAAAGGATTTCAAGCAGGCCCTACAAACCCTGCACAATGTCGATTTTGTCAATACCTCCTATCACTTGGGGGCCAAGATCATCCAACTTAAAAGCTATTACGAATTACAGGAAACAGAAGCGCTGTATGCCTTAATTGAAGCCTCCAAAAAATTCATCCGTCGCAATCGACAGCTTTCGGAATACGGCAAAAAGGCCAACCTCAATTTTTTTAAGATGGCTCGACGTATTCACCACCTGCGCAGCCTTCAATCAACGGAGTCAGAAGCGGTGTTTTCCAGAAAATACAAGACCCTTCTCGAATCCATAGGGCGCAGTGATTCGCTGGCTAATAAGGATTGGTTGGAGGAAACAATACGCTCTTTAGTCATCTAATTGCAATATGATTGGAATCCTAAACAAGCCCTTGGATTTTTTGTTAAATCAACAGAAAAAAATCGGTAACTTTACACCTAACTTAGTGCAACAATTCCCTAATTGGTATAAAACTAAATTTATGTCAAAATTTGCTTATAGTGATCGCTTTGTCAATCGCCATATTGGCCCTAATGATGAAGAACGTGCAGATATGTTGAAAACCATCGGTGTGGACTCACTCGATGAGCTTATTGATCAAACCATCCCCGCAGCGATCCGCTCCAAAGGTCAGCTCGACTTACCAGAGGCCCTTTCGGAATATGAATACCTTAGGGAACTCAAGGAAATCGCGGGACTGAACAAAGTGGCGAAAAACTACATTGGTTTGGGTTATTATGGTACGATCACCCCTTCCGTACTCTCTCGCAATATTTTTCAAAACCCAGGTTGGTACACTCAGTATACGCCTTATCAAGCAGAGATCGCTCAAGGCCGTCTGGAAGCCCTTTTGAATTTCCAGACAATGGTCAGCGATTTGACGGCGCTACCCGTAGCCAATGCTTCGCTTTTGGATGAAGGGACTGCCGCCGCAGAGGCTATGGCGATGTTTTATGGTTTGAAGAACAAACGCAATCGCGGAGAGGCTTATAATGAGTTTTTTGTTGATAAAAACGTTTTTGCCCACACCACGGATATTCTTTTTACCCGCGCCAAGCCACTGGATATCAATATCGTCGTAGGGGACTGGAAGAAGTATAAGTTTAGTGAAAAGACCTTTGGGGTATTGCTTCAATATCCAGATGGAAATGGCCAGGTTGCCGATTATCGGGCTTTTACGACCAAAGCCAAAGCAGCAGGTGCCTATGTTGGGGTAGCTGCTGATTTGTTGAGTCTGGCGCTCTTGACTCCTCCTGGAGAATGGGGGGCTGATGCTGTAATGGGGAATACCCAAAGATTTGGGGTGCCAATGGGCTATGGTGGCCCTCATGCCGCTTATTTTGCTACCCTGGAAGATTTCAAACGCCAGATTCCTGGACGAATCATTGGGGTCTCTATAGATTCACAAGATAATAGGGCGCTTCGCATGGCTCTACAGACCCGCGAGCAACACATCCGTAGGGAAAAGGCCACCTCAAATATTTGCACTGCACAGGCGCTCCTAGCGATTATGGCGGGAATGTATGCCGTTTATCATGGTCCAAAAGGGATTGAGGCCATCGCTCGTCGGACGCATATGATCGCTCAGGTATTGGATAGCGCATTGAAAAAAATGGGCTATCAGCAGAATAATAAGGCTTATTTTGACACCTTGCATATTGAATTAGAAGAAGCAGATCGTCCCATCCTCAAAAAGTATGCGGCAGCGGCTAAAATCAATTTATACTATACCAATAATAGTGCACAGATCAGTGTAGACGAAACAACGACGGAAGCAGATCTTCACGAATTGATTGCCCTTTTTGCCAAGGTAAAAAATACCACTGCTCCTGAGAAGTTGGCACAGCCTAAAAACCTAAAGGTGCCTGCTAAGCTACAACGCAGCAGTGACTACCTTAGTCACCCCGTTTTCAGCAGCTATCATACAGAAACCAAGATGATGCGCTACATCAAGCGCCTGGAAAATCGCGATCTGTCGCTGACGCATTCCATGATACCACTTGGCTCCTGTACAATGAAGCTCAATGCGGCTACCCAACTGATTCCAGTGAGCTGGCCAGAGTTTGCTGATATTCACCCCTTTGCTCCTTTGCGTCAAACCCGCGGCTACCAACGCATCTTTAGTGAGTTGGAAGCTTATCTCTGTGAGGCGACTGGTTTTGCTGCCTGCTCCTTACAACCCAATTCAGGTGCACAAGGAGAATACACGGGATTATTAACGATTAATGCCTACCATGAGGCCAATGGTCAGGGGCATCGCCACATTGCGCTGATTCCTTCTTCTGCTCATGGCACCAATCCCGCTAGTGCGGTCATGGCTGGTATGAAGGTGGTTGTCGTGAAGTGTGACGAAGAGGGGAACATCATAGTGGACGACCTTAGAGAAAAGGCAGAAGCTCATAAAGATAATTTGGCCGCTCTAATGGTCACCTATCCTTCTACTCACGGCGTATTTGAAACAGCGATTAAAGAAATCTGTAAGATCATTCACGATAATGGTGGTAAGGTCTATATGGATGGGGCGAATATGAATGCTCAGGTTGGTTTGACCAGCCCTGGCGCGATTGATGCTGATGTCTGCCACTTGAATTTGCACAAGACCTTTAGTATTCCTCATGGAGGAGGAGGTCCTGGTATGGGCCCTATATGTGTGAATGAAAGTCTGGCTCCTTTCCTCCCTCGTCATATCCATGTGAGAACGGGGGGTAATAAGGGTATCCGTGCGGTTTCTGCTGCTCCTTGGGGAAGTGCCAGTATCCTATTGATCTCTTATGCTTATGTCAAATTGCTAGGCCACGATGGGGTTTTGGACTCTACCAAGAATGCCATCCTTGGAGCTAATTACATCAAGGCGCTATTGGAGGATCACTATCCCGTTCTCTACACAGGAGCGCATGATCGCGTTGCACATGAATTGATCATTGATCTTCGCCAGTTTAAGGCCCTGCATGTTAGTGCGGAAGATGTCGCTAAGCGATTGATCGACTATGGTTTTCATGCACCTACGCTTTCTTTCCCTGTCGCAGGTACGATTATGATTGAGCCAACGGAGAGTGAGAGCAAAGAGGAGTTGGATCGCTTCTGTGAAGCCATGATTGCTATCCGCCATGAGATTGATGAAATTGCTACAGGCGATGCGCCTAGCGACAATAATGTGTTGATCAATTCGCCACATACGCAGCTACAGCTGACGGCCAATGAATGGACTTTCCCTTATTCCAGAGAAAAAGCGGCCTATCCGCTGCCTTATCTCCGTCATGGGAATAAGTTTTGGGCATCAGTTGGCCGAGTAAATAATGCATATGGAGATCGCCATTTGGTCTGTACTTGTCCACCTATGGAATCCTACATGGAGGAAGAACACAGTGCAAGCTCGAATGGGGTAGGCGCCTAATCAAAGCCAAACCAAATCGACCAATATGATCGTCATCACTGGCGCTCTTGGGTTCATTGGTAGTTGTCTGGTTCGAAAGCTCAATGATGTCGGTCATTTGAAAGACATCATTGTAGTAGACGACTTCTACAAAGACTACAAGGAACCCAATCTGCATCACAAATTCATTCGCGATTGGATTCATCGAGATTTATTTCTTGACTATTTCGCCAAACGACATTCACAGATTGAATTTGTTTTTCATCTGGGTGCGCGTACTGATACGACGGAAACGGACAAAGCCGTCTTTCAAAAACTCAATCTCAACTATTCCAAAGCCATTTGGAACATTTGTGCCCAGCAGGGTATCCCGCTGATCTATGCCTCTAGTGCTGCTACCTATGGCAACGGAGCCAAAGGCTATTTAGATACCCACGATCTGGTACATGAGCTCCGCCCGCTCAATGCCTACGGTCAGTCCAAAAACGATTTTGATCAATGGGTTTTACAACAGGAAGAAAGCCCCCCCTTTTGGGCTGGATTGAAGTTTTTTAATGTCTATGGTCCTAATGAATACCATAAAAACCGTATGGCCTCTGTGATCTACCATACAGTCCAGCAGATTCAGGAAACGGGAAAAATGCAACTCTTCCGCTCCCATAAAAAAGGGATTGCTGATGGGGAACAAAAAAGGGATTTTGTCTACATCAAAGACGTTGTGGATATCTGCCATTTTCTTTTCAAAAAACAACCCGAAAGCGGTCTTTATAATGTAGGCACTGGCCAAGCCCGCTCTTTTTTCGACCTCGCCACTTACACTTTTGAGGCAATAGGTCGCCAAGCTAATATCGAATTCATTGATATGCCCAAGGACATCCGTAAAAACTACCAATATTTTACAGAGGCGGATATGGGGAAATTACAAAGGGTTGGATATAAAAAAGGCTTGTATTCTTTGGAGAAGGGGATTGGGGATTATGTGAAGAAGTATTTGAAGGATAAGGTGATTTGGTAAGGCTCAGTTGGGGCCTAGATTGGCTCCCTTTGGTCGCCTGCGAGAAGCGAGATTATAGATTGACGCCCAATAGCTTAGACAAAGTCCAAGCTATTGGGCCTTATAATTTTGGTAGTTTATCTCACAGCGCAGCGATCTCGCAGTTTTGTGCCATTGCACAAAACGATCTCGCCTCTCTCAGCGCAGCGGTCTCACTCCTCCATTCGCAACTTATTCATCGCTGAATAATAAATCAACTGCCAGCCATCGTCAAAGTAGGCAAAGCGTCTTTGCATGCCGTACTGCCCGCTATTGTCTTTAATCTGTTCCAACATAATGTCATCCCCAAAAGGAATGAGTTCACGGATAAAAGTCCCGTCCATATCGTCAAAAGGGCGGTGCATTCGCCAATCGCTTTTTTGCCAATAAAAGCGGCCTTCAGCCAGGGTGATGCTGTCGACATCAGGGGGAAGGCCCTGTAGGGGAAAGAGAACGTGTTCTATCTGATAGAGAGAATCTGTATGGAATCGCTCAAAGAAAACATCAAAATCCTGAGGGTTGTTTGCTGTATTGGTTTGGGCGATGGGGGCATCAGTTTCTGGGCTGGGGGCTACTTGCCTTTCTAATAGCCAAAAGATGAGCATACTGCAGGCAACGCCGCTGATAAATCCAAGTATAAATTTCATAGGCTTGTTTCTTATTTGCCAATCTAATGATTTGAGGGAGGAGCTTCTGATTGTCCCTCTTCGATGGCATAAACTAAAATATAGTCTTCGATATTTTCATACCAAAGGGAATAATGGGCGGAAAAGTCTTCTTTGTGGATCGCTCCATAGAAACGACCACTGTAGGGGTTAAAACTAAAAGGCTGGATGTGAATGTGCGCCTTGAAATCCAGTTTTTTTCGACCATAGGCTTTGTAAAGAGCCTCCTTAGCTCCCCAATAGATATGTAGATGAGGGATTCTGCTCTCTATTTCTAGGCTTTTACTTTCGATTTCCCGCATGAATTTGTATTCGATTCGCCCAATTTTTGTCACTAGCTTTTGGATGTCGATGCCTACAGAACGAGGTGCGGCCATGACTGCCGCTAATTCTTTAGAGTGACTAATAGATATCTCAAAAGAGGAATTGGCGATATAGGGTTTACCAAAGGAATCGTGCAGACAAGCACTTCGTATGCTTCGCCCTGACATGATATGCAAGAGCCACCTGCTGGATAGCCACTCCAAGCGGCGATGGCCTTTGATTTCTGCCAAGCGTTTTTCCTCTGGTAGGGTTAGGACCATGCGATCCAGAAAGAAATCTTCCGTTTCTGTGATTCGCCACAGACCAATTTCTCCTGTGTTAGGCAGTTTGCGATGAAGCAGTAAAGGCATGTAAAACGATAGTTTGACCTAAAAATAAACATCAAATCGCAAGGATTCTACTTGCATGCGTTTATTTTTGTACAACAAAGTATCTCAAAGCAATCATATGGCAATGCACATCGATCTGGAAAAAGTCCACCAATTGCGGGGACATAATGCCGCAATTTATCGGCTGGCCAATGATCAGCAGGGGGCTTCTTTTTTGTCAAGTGGGGGAGATGGATGGATTGTGCGCTGGTCGATTGATGATCCCGATCCAGGGCACTTGGTAGCAAGGGTGGAACAACAGGTTTTTTCGCTCTGCAATCTAGCAGATAAAGGCTTGCTGATTGCTGGAGACATGAATGGAGGAATTCACTGGGTCTATCCCGAAGACCAGAAACGCAACCGACATATTGCTCATCACAAAAAGGGCGTTTTTGATCTTCGCCAGATTGGGGCATTTGTTTATTCTCTGGGAGGACAAGGTACTTTGACGCGTTGGTCCATTGAGGCGGCGCGTAGCTTGGAGAGTTTACAATTAAGTTACAGTGCTCTGCGAGCAATAGATTATAATGCGCGTAGAAAGGAATTGGCGATTGGCGCCAGCGATTCCAATATCTATTTATTGGATGCTGATACTTTAGAGATTCGCAAGGTCATCGACAAGGCCCACGAACCATCAGTCTTTAGTGTACATTATACGCCAGATGGGCAGCACCTTCTCAGTGGAGGAAGAGATGCGCATTTGCGCGTATGGGATTGTGAGCATGGTTTTGAAGTTATTTCTGATCAAGCTGCTCATTGGTATACCATCAATCATATCTGTTTTCATCCAAGAGGGCATCTATTTGCGACGGCGAGTCGAGATAAATCCATCAAGATTTGGGATGCCAGTAATTTTAAATTACTCAAGGTATTGGATCAGTTCAAGAAAGGAGGGCACCTCAATTCGGTCAACCGATTGCTTTGGGTCGCTGGTGGCCAGCAATTGGTTTCTGCCAGTGATGATCGCTCACTGATTATTTGGGACTTAAAAGATGATTAGTCGCTTCCTTATCCGTAACTTCGGGCACGCAAAAAACAAGACATGATATTATCCGATACCAAAATCAAAGCAGCCATCCAAAACGGCGAAATCGTCATAGATCCTTACCGCCCCGAATGCCTTGGAACCAATTCCTACGATGTTCACCTTGGAAAGCATTTGGCTGTTTATGAAAATAGAGTGCTGGATGCCCGTAAGCACAATCAAGTCCATCATTTTGAAATCCCTGAAGAAGGCTATATCCTACATCCCAATACCCTTTATTTAGGAGTTACAGAGGAATATACAGAAACCCATAATTCGGTCCCTTTTCTGGAAGGTAAGTCCAGTGTAGGGCGTTTGGGGATTGATATTCACGCTACGGCTGGTAAAGGAGATGTGGGTTTTTGCAATACCTGGACGCTGGAAATTTCCTGTACCCAACCCGTCCGAATTTATGCAGGTATGCCCATCGGCCAATTGATCTACTTCATCGTTGATGGGGAAATCGAAAATTATTACAACAAAAAGCAAAACGCTAAATATACCCGAAGAACAAGCAAGCCTGTAGAGAGTATGATGTGGAAGAATTCTTTCTAAACCTATGGATTTAAAGATCATCAGTGCTGGCGCTGGTAGCGGAAAAACCTATCGGCTAACTCAAGAGATGGTCGCCCTGCTTAATGGCAGCGTGCGGGCTAGTGGGATTATTGCGACCACCTTTACCCAAAAGGCAGCAGCGGAGCTGCAAGAGCGGGTACGCATTAAATTGTTGGAGGAGGGAATGACGGAGCAGGCTAATGAACTGAGTAATGCCCTGATTGGAACCGTACATGGCCTTGGGGTTAAATTGCTCAAGCGATTTGCTTTTGAGGCAGGGGTGTCTCCCGTGGTAGATATTATGGCGGAGGAAGACCAGCAGGTGATGTTTAATAATTCCCTGGCGACGGTTCTGACCCATGAGCGAATTAGCCGCATGGAGCATTTTAGCGATCGCCTGGGGCTCAATAAGCGAGGGCGATACGACTGGCGGCGCGAGCTCAAGGGGCTGACAGATATTGCCAGAGCCAATGATTTTTCGACGGCCTTGCTCGAAAAAAGTAAGCAACAATCCATCGCCAGTTTTACGGCCTTTCTCGATCCCATCTCTTCCAAAACCGCTGATGTATTGAATCAGGAGCTTTTGGATAATTTGGAAGAGACCCTGGCGGCGCTGAGCCAAAATGAGGATGAGACCAAAGTGACCAAGCGGGTTGTAGATACCTTGCGCACTTTCCAGCAAAAGTTGCGGCTAAAAGGCGAACTGGATTGGCATGAGTGGGTAAAGATTGCCAAGGTAAAGCCAGGAGCGAGGAGTCGAGATTTAGTGCTTGAGCTAAAGGAGGCTGCCAATAGCCATTTGTCTCACCCTGCTTTTCATGGAGATATCAAAGGCTTTTTGACCAATATTTTTGACATTGCCATCGCTGCTATCGAAGAGTATGAAGCCTATAAAAAGCAAAGAGGGCTGATTGATTACATCGACATGGAGATACATGTCAAGCGCTTATTGGACAACCAACAGGTACAAGCCATCTTGGCAGAGGAGTTGGATTTGTTGATGGTAGATGAATTTCAGGATACCAATCCCATACAGTTAGAGATTTTTCTCAAGCTGTCCAAAATTGCCAAATATGCCGTTTGGGTAGGCGATCCCAAGCAGTCGATTTATGGTTTTAGAGGGGCGGAGCCCAGATTGATGCAGGCTATTATTGAGGTGAATGGAGGGGTAAAGGAGGAGGATATTCAGGAGTATTCCTGGCGCTCGCGAGAGGATATTGTCCATACGACCAATGCCCTTTTTTGCAAAGCATTTTCAGATTTGCCAGAGCGCCAGGTCGCGCTTAAGCCCAAAAGGCTAAAAATAGCTACTGCTGATAGCCAAAATAAAGAAAGCGAGCCATTGGATGTGGAAGATGCCATTCACCATTGGCATTTTGAATACGATGGGGAAGGTCGCCCGCCAGGTCGGCCTTGGTTGGAAAACTGTATTGCCAATGCCATCCAACAAATGCTGGATCGGCAAACTTTGGTCCTTCCTAAGGGTGAGGAGCAATATCGACCTGTACGTCCAGGCGACTTCGCTATTCTCTGTCGCTCCAATGCCGAATGTCAAGAGATGGCGGAGGCCCTACATCGAAGTGGCTTAAAAGCAGCCATTGCTCGAACTGGTCTGCTCAATACAGCAGAAGCGCGGCTGATACTGGCCTGTTTGAAGTATATCCTAAATGCTTATGATTCGCTCTCTGTGGCGGAGATTTTGCTTTTGGCAGAGCGGGAAGACATCGAGCACATCATCGACGACCGACTAGATTTTCTAAATCAGGCGTCTTTTAATCGACGGGATTGGGCCAAGGATAAACCCTATATCCAAAAGCTTCAGCAACTAAGGGAAGCCGTCGTTGAAATGTCAAGTGCGGAAATTCTCAATTTGGTGATTGAAGGGCTGGATTTGCGACGGATTATTGCCAGTTGGGGGAAAAGACAGCAGCGCCTAGATAATGTGGATGTATTGCGAAAACTGGCCCTGCGCTATGAAGAAAACTGCAATCGGCTACATACGGCCGCTTCTCTTGCGGGCTTTTTACTGTGGCTAAATGATCTGGAAGCCAAGGGAAATGATGATCAAGGTTCTGGAGAAAGTGAAGAAGCCGTCAATGTGTTGACTTATCACAAGAGTAAGGGCCTGGAATGGCCAGTGGTTATTTGTACGAGTTTGGAAGGCCAACTGCGGGATAAGGTTTGGGGAATGGATATGGTCTCCGAAATGGAAGAAGTAGATTTAGACAATCTATTGGGACATCGCTGGATTCGCTATTGGAACAATCCCTATGCCGACCAATTCCAAAATACTCTACTCCAAGAACGCATCAATGCCAGTCCTTTTAAGGCTCGCGCCAAGACAAGGGCTTTGTCGGAAGAAGCTCGCCTCCTCTACGTTGGCATCACCCGCGCCAGGGATTACCTCATTTTCCCTACGCGTTCTAATGCCACCAAATGGCTCAATCGCTGTTGGCATGCTGGGCAGGAGGAATATCCTACCTTGGATCATCAGGCAGACGAAAGTCCTTGGGAATGGGCGGGAAAGGTCTTGTATAAATCGACTCGTATTTTACCTTTTCCCCGCGATTTTGCCTACAGCGAGCCCAAAGAAGAAGCGCTTGATTATTTGGAGGCTAGCCAAGGCTTAAAATCTCATCCGCGCTATTATTTGGACATCGAAAACCTCAGCATAAAGACCAGTGTCAAAGGGACTCGACATTATCATCCGCCTTTTAACTTCAATGCTGAAGAATTGAGTAGCTATCAAGTTGCCCAATTGCTACAGGCTTTTTTCCATGCAGATCATTTGGACTATCCCGCTGCTGAAAGGCTGGCCATTGCCAATGACCTACTCGCTCATTTTTCCCTTGCTGAAGACCTCCAGGCCAAACAACTGCTTCAAAGCTCTCAAGCCTTTTATACCCATCTCCAGCAATATTCGCCCATCCATATTCACAGAGACTATCCCATTAGGACAAAGTATAAAAAGCAAGTCATTGACGTGCGAATCGACTGTCTGCTAGAGGCCAGTGATGCGGTCTATATCTTCCTATTCAGCGATTTTTCAGGGACCCAAAATAAGTGGAGGCATCAAGCAAAAGAATTGGCGCCTGATTTATGGGCCAGGCAATTGGCTGCTGAAACCCTGTTTAAAGGAAAAGTGCTTCGACCCATTATTCATTTTATACTAGAAGGCGGATTGGTGGAATTAAAGCTTCAAGCCCAAAAAGCAAAGCCAGCAATCAGCGATCCTTCCACCCAAGGCTTATTGTTCTGATGGCGCAACAAAAGCGGTATTTTGACGTCAAATAAGAAAGCATACTATGTGGATCAGGCCCATCAAATGATCACATTGTTAGCTCCCAAAATCTAAGTATTATGAGAAACATCTTTATCATTGCCCTTATCCTCTTTTACGCGGCTTCCGCCGCTTTAATCTG
>JBCBDH010000009.1:0-23847 GCA_038529855.1 Bacteroidota bacterium
CTCCCATCTTCCAGGAAGGATTTGCTCCGAAATCACATAAAGTGCTCTTTCCTTTTCTTCCCCTTCCAATTTTCTCGCCTTTCCAAAAACGACCGCAGAGCGATAATTCATCGAATGGTGAAAAGAGGAACGCGCCAGCACAATCCCATCCAATTGAGTAACGGTCAGACAAATGGGAATTTCTTGCTCCATTTGTAGCATCAAGCGACTTTTTGTCGACCCGTGGAAATAGAGTTGATTACCTTCGCGCCCATAGGCAGTAGGAATGACAAAGGGCTGACCATCTACCACAAAGCCCACATGGGCGATAAAGGCCGAGTCCAGCACCTGATAGATCGTTTCTTCATCATAATGTCCTCTTTTAGGGACGCGTTTTACTTTGTTTCTTTTACTGGGTGTAGCATCTTTCATAAGGCTTACTGTATTGGCGAATAGCAAAATCATTCATTTTTTAGACAGTATCAAGAGGCGATTTAGGCTAATTTGTTATTAGATAAGTACTAAATAGCCCAATTTTGCATTTAATCTTTTGTTAAAAGCTATTAAAGTTGACGCCATCGTCCTAAATTTACAGTCTAATTGGATATGGGCGTAGCTTGATAAGCCCTCAATCGCAAAAGCGGATTGATCTAATCATCAAAAAAGATAAAAAGATGACAAAGAAATTAATAAAAATAGCCTTCCTCCTGATGGCTTTCGTTTGGATGAACAACAGCCTGATTGCTCAGAAATTTGGACATTTGAACAGTGGCAACTTGCTTTCCCTCCTGCCAGAAGCGCAAAAAGCTGATGAGCAATTGGTTGCATTACAAGAGACTTTGCTCAAAGATTATGACACCAAGCTTAAAGATTTTAGGGCCAGAGGTTCTAAATTCATGCAAGATGCCCAGTCGGGCGCACTTTCCCAAGTCCAAATCCAGGAGCAGCAAACTAAATTGGAGGCCGAGCAACAAGCATTGGCCCAAGAAGAACAGTCCATTATTGCACAAGTCCAGAAAAAGCGCCAAGAACTATTGGAGCCCATTCTGACTAGAGTAGATGAGGTGATCCAAGTTATTGGAAAAGAAGGCAACTATACCATGATTTTTGATACCAGTAAGATCAATGCCATCCTTTTTGTAGAAGAAGCAGATGATTTGATGCCCTTGGTTAAAGAGCGATTGGGGATCAAATAGTACTTGAGATAAAAAAAGACAAGGGCTCAATTGAGCTGTTGTTGTAAACGAATAAAATTATTGAGCATGCTGACGTCAACAACGCCGATCAGCATGTTTTCTTTTTGGACGGGTAGGATACTATAAGCATTTTCCTGCATCAAGCGAAGCACTTTATTGAGGGGATCATCCATAGACAAATTTTCATAGGAAGTACTCAGAAACTCTGCTACAGGCGCCTCACGCTCTCCATTCTTTAATGCCTCCATAATAAAAGCTTCGTGTAGTACGCCTCTCAATTGTTCCATCTCATCAAAAACCAAAAAGTTTTTCTCCATGCTGTGCTGAAGCATATGGATAGGACGAGTCATAGGTTCAGATTGGCTAATGCGCGTGTATTGGCTACGCATAATATCCGCCACGGTATGCGAAGCCAACAAACCGTCAAAACGCACCATTCGATACTCTTGCGTAGCCGTAATAAAGACAAAAACACCAATCAAACCCACCACTAAATCACTGGAATAAATACTCCATAAAACAAATAGTACAGCTAGGCTTTTACCCAATAAAGCGGCCACCCTAGTCGCCTTCACGCGACCAAGCGGAATAGATAATAAGGACCGAAATATCCGCCCACCATCCATTGGAAAAGCTGGTAACATATTAAAAGCCACCAGCGCAATATTCATTACAAAAAGCATGGGAATGAAATTGCTGCGATCACCTAGCAAAGTCCGCTCCGTTCCCTCTGGCCATAATCCTTGCTCAGAAAATAACCAAAGCCCTAAGCCCAAGACCAAAGCAATAGCCACATTGACCAATGGACCTGCAATGGCAATCACAAATTCTTGAAAAGGCTTATCAGGGAGGCGGTTGAGGCGAGCGACACCACCTATAGGAGAAAGGATGATATCTTTTGTTTGTACTCCATAACGTCTGGCTGCCAGGGCATGACCAAATTCGTGCATTACCACACAAGTAAAAAGTGCCAAAACCAATAAGGCAAAAAGTGCGATGCCTTTCCAGTCCAGATTTAGGCTTTTCCCCATATACAAGACATAGAACAGCAAAAGGCCAAAAGACCAGTGGACTTGTAGTGGAATACCTGAAATCGTTACGATCCGAAAGACGCCTTTCATAGATTTTTAGAATAAATCAACTTTATTTGAAATACAAACGTCTAATGGTCTGGCTTGGTTGCATCCCTTAAACTTAAAAGCGGAAGAAAGACGCGCTTTCTTCCGCTTTACCCTCCCAAATAATTGAGGGATTTTATATCAGGCTTATACGCCTACTGCTGCAGGAGGTACGATGGGAATGTATAAATTCCCTTTCAAAACTTCCCGAGAGATGACGATGCGCTGAATCTCAGAGGTACCCTCATAAATTTGGGTAATCTTTGCATCTCGCATAAGCCTTTCTACATGGTATTCTTTGACAAAGCCATAGCCTCCATGAATCTGAACGGCCTCTACAGAATGCTTCATTGCGGCTTCTGAGGCAAAGACCTTGGCCATAGAGCTGGCAGCATTATAATCCATTCCCTGGTCTTTGAGCCATGCCGAACGATAGACAAGCAATTTGGCAGCTTCTAAATCCGTTGCCATATCTGCCAGCTTAAAAGCAATCGACTGATGTTTGGCGATGGGCTTACCAAAGGCTTCGCGCTCCTTGGCATAGGCTAAAGACAGCTCATAGCTACCTCCAATAATGCCCAAAGCCTGGGCGGCAATACCAATTCGACCACCCGTTAGTACCTTCATCGCAAACTTAAACCCAAAGCCATCTTTGCCAATGCGATTCTCCTTAGGTACTTTCACATCCGTATACATAATCGAATGGGTATCTGAAGAACGGATGCCCAGCTTGTCTTCCTTTGCGGAAACGGTCACCCCATCCCAATCGGTTTCTACGATAAAGACATTAATTCCTCTATGCCCCAATTCGGTATTAGACTGTGCAATGACCAAATGGACTTGAGAAGTCCCGCCATTGGTAATCCAGTTTTTTGTCCCATTCAGTAAATAATGATCGCCCATGTCGATAGCCGTTGTGCGTTGGCTGGTCGCATCGCTCCCCGCTTCTGGCTCAGAAAGACAGAAAGCACCAATCCATTCTCCCGCGGCGAGCCTGGGCAGGTATTTAGCCTTTTGCGATTCCGTACCATAAGTTTCCAAACCCCAGCATACTAGGGAATTATTGACAGACATGATGACTGAACAGGAATTATCGACTTTAGAGATTTCCTCCATGGCCAAGACATAAGACATGGTGTCCATTCCACCACCGCCGTATTCTGGTGATACCATCATCCCCATAAAACCCAGCTCCGCCATTTTGCGAATCTGTTCTTTGGGATAGGTCATATGCGTATCGCGTTCTATTACCCCTGGTTTAAGTTCCTTTTGGGCAAACTCTCTTGCGGCTTCCTGTACGGCCAATTGCTCTTCGGTTAGTTCAAAAGTCATTGGAATAATTTGATTTTAATAGGTTTTAGCTGATTTGTGATCAGCCCTCAATTATATAGCGAAATTACGCTTAAATCACTGGTTTTCCTAATGTTCTGGCACATTATCCCGCTCCTCGTAGTGTCGTATGTAGTATAGCAATAAAGCTGCCGAAGCTAATAGAAAAACGCTGATGATGGCAAAAGCGTATATCACATTGTTGTAGGCACTAAAAAATGGCAACGAAAATAGCGATAGAAAGAAAATTCGAAAGAGAATATTTGATAAAAAGAAGATGCTGTTGACCCTTCCATAAACCTGATTGGGCAAATGAGAAAATAGGTAAGTAACTCGCTGTATCCGAGTCCCTGCATTACTCAATCCCAATAAGAAAAACATCACATAGAATAAAACCACTGACCGACTGATGGCCAATACCGCAAATAGACCCATTGCTATCAAGGTCATGATTAATATGGATTCAGGCAGCGATACCCGACTAAAAATACGACGAATGGCCACCCCCGCTAAAACAGCCCCTATCGCATAATAAACCTCTGAAATGGCATAGACGCTGGCAGCTCCTAGAAGGTGATTATTGACATAGATAGCAGATAAAAAGAAGGTAGTGAGCAAAACACTGACAAAAACAGAATAAGATGCCAGACCAAAAATCAATACCCCAAAATGTTTTTTTAAGTAATCAATGCCTACTTTCAACTGGATGAGAATACTCCCCGCCTCGCGCCTTCGCTCCTTCAAGGACTCAACCTGCAACATTAAAATAATAAGGAAAGCCAAAAAATAAGTTGCGGCATCCAAGGTAAAAATCCATTGTATCGGCCAGGGCTCAATAATAAAAGGCAGCTTGAATACATGGCCCAATACCGCTACCTCCCCAGATAAATTGCCCTCCAGGAGCATGGCTGCACCAGCGCCAGCTGCTATGGTCGTCAGTTGGCCCTGTATCTCAATATAGGAAGTAATTCGACCATAATAAGCAGGTTCGGATATTTCCTGTATAAAGGCGTATAGATTGGGATAGTGAATGGCATAGTTGAAAAAAGTCAGCATAAAAACCAAGGCCACCAAATACCAGGGTAGCCCATCTTGATAGTGGCCGTACATCGCAATCCCCAAGACCAGACTACCAAATAGTGCCGTCGTAGCCAGAAAGATGTGTTTTCTATTGTATTTATCAATAAATACCCCGCTGTAAGGCACCCAAATAATTAGCAATACATTGGTCAGCACATAAATCAACCCAAAACGGGCCATCTCTTCCTGCTGGGCAAAATACCAGGGAATAGCAATCATACTAATCCCCTGTGCCATCCCCGAAATGGAGTTAGCGATAAACAACAGTACAATAGCAGAGAAATTCTTCAACAGTTGGGTTTATTCGATGGCTTCCATCAGGGTGCGAAAGGCAACGTAGTGATCTTTGTAACGGGTCATATGGTCTGCTTGCAGCGCCTTAGCATGTTTGCGCTGATATTGCTCAAATTGCTGCATCGAATCGCAATAATACTGAATCGCATAGGTTGTTCCGTCCGTCTCTTCGTGCAATAGCCGAAAAAAGCGATGGCCTGAGAACAAACCCGTTTTGAGGACATCGGGAATGTGAACTTCCTTCATCCATTTCAGCCAATCTTCGTGAATGTGATGATCGACTTTAACCGTTACATTATAGAGAATCATGCCTAGAAATTGAGTAGGCAGCCAAAATACGCATTGATTGTGAGGGAGCCAATTTTACTGTAAATTATCCCCCCTCAACTTGCGAAAGCGCTTGCGCGACTCTACGGCAAAGGTACTGCCTGAGAACTCTGTGAAGATCCGCTCATAAAGGGCTTTGGCCTTTTCGGTATCATTGAGTTGGTTTTCGTAGAGCTGAGCCAGGGCATACATCGAATTATCGGTCCGTATGCTTTCTAAATGCTTATCGATAATCTCCTGATACATGGAGGCTGCCTCCGTAAATTTCCGCTCTTTGACATAAACCCTTGCTTTTAGATAGAGGATATCGTCATCGAGTGCATGTTCAGGGTATTCTTGCTTGAGGCTATCCAGCTTGTTAAAAGCTTCGGGAAAGCGATTTTGAAAGATTAGCAGCTCCGATCGCGCATAGGATTCCAGCGGAACAGAAGTGGTATCTAGCCCCATATTGTCCATGATAAACACCGATAGATCCAAAGCATCATTGGCAATCAATTTAGAGGTAGAAGCTTTTAGAACATCAAACTGGGTTTGTGCCCATTGGAAATCTCCCATAAAGTAAGAGAGTTTGGCATTTCGATACCGCGCCTCATGCCCTAGTACATCGTCTACGAATGCCTTATCTACCTGCGAATACAAGAGCGTAGCTTCCCAGCGCTCCCCCTGCATAAGGTAGAAGTCGGCCAAACTGAGCTTGGCCTTGGCCTGTACATAGCGATTGATGGCCGGATATTCGATCATTTCTTTGAGTAAGGCAGTAGCCCTAGGCAGGTTGTTTAGATAAAAGGCTTCTAGCTCAGCCAGTTCGGCGATGATGGTCGCTGTGGTCTTATTTCGACCAAACTCATCGAGAAAACCTACGTATTGTTGTTCTAGATTTTCCAAATCAGCTTGGGTGTAGTCATATCCCTCTACCAGCTTTTTGCGTTTGCAAGTCAGGGATTCGCGTTTGGCTTCAATGTAAAAGCCTGAGGTGGGCCCTTTTTCTGCAACGATATAATCATATGCTTGGATCGCCGTATCATAATCCTTGTCATTGGCAGCTACTTCGGCTAGCCGATACACGCGACCGCCATTCTCATCCAGCTTTCGATCCAGGGCTTTTGATTGACGCAAGGCTCCGCGATAGTCTTTCTTTTGAATAAAAACCCAGGTCAGCAGTTCGGTAAAAGGAATATTATCTTTTTCATCCTGAATGCGCTCGTAGAGTTGGGCTTGTAACTCCAAATAGTCTTCATCAGCAAGCAAATGTCTTTGAAAGATGGTCTTTAGGGTATTGAGGCGACCTGGATTGCCTTTAAGACTAAAGAGGTATTGCTCGATCATTTTTGGCGTATCGCCCTTTCTGCGGTACATATCCCCCAGGTTAGAGGCAAATATATTTTTATCCTTTAGCAGTTTGCTTCCTTTTTCATAACTGGCAATGGCCAGATCGTATTTCGTTAGATTAGAAAAGGCATTGGCTAATTTGGTGATGGCAAATCGGCTGGCAGGCAGCTTATCTATGGCTTTTCGGTACTGTTTTTCTGCCTCCTCGTCCTTGTATTGTCGCTCGTACAAATTGCCATAAGTCACTAGTAATTGGACATCTTTTGGTCGCTTTTTGATCTGTTTCTTGATGATCTTCTCACATTCATCATAGGCCTCTAAAGCGATCATGCTTTCTATGTACTTATTGAAGTAATAGTCGTTCTTATTATTCTTATCAAAAAGCTTTTTGAAGAGGGTAGCTGCTTTCTCATACTCCCCATCGAGATAATACTGCTGAGCTAATTTAGACTCCTGTCCTAATAAGCTAAAAGGTAAAAGAAAGAAGAGCAGCAGGATATTGAATTTCCACATAACTATTGACATAATGATACTTTATCAAAACGCATGTTCTGAACAAAAGTTGCCCATTCACCAAATGACAAGAGGCTATCCCTTCACAGAAAGAATAGCCTCTTTGCTATTAAGTAAGACCTTGCTTACTCTAAGCGGAATTTAACCGGTAGATTGAAATAAACCTTTACAGGCTTTCCTCTTTGTTTTCCGGGAATCCACTTCTTACCCATACCATTCATCATCTTCACGACGCGTAGGGCCTCAGCACCACACTGCGCACCGATATCGCGAACAATCTGAGGTTCATCCACACTACCATCTTTGTCGACAACAAAGCGGATAACAACCGTTCCTTCCACTCCATTTTCGCGAGCGATAGGCGGATATTTGATATTTTTATAGATAAACTCCAACATCTTCTTGTTGGCACAGTCTCTACGCTTATTCTTATCACCTTCATTCTCACAGCCTGGGAAACGCGGCATTTCCTCAACCACCTGGAAGATTTCTTCTACTTCTGGTTCTGGTGGTGGTGGCGGAGGAGGAGGTGGTGGTGGTGGAGCCTCTTCAACGGCTTCAACCGGGGCTTCCACTACGGTCTCTTCCTCTACAGACTGATCGACAAATTCAGGTTCTTCTTCTTCTTCAATTTCCTCTTCTGGTACTTCCTCAATCACTGGAGGCGGAGGAGGCGGAGGAGGCGGGGGCGGCTCAGCAGTCCGCGGTGGTTCGATCTCGATGTCTTCGTCGAGTTCAAGGGCATCATCGGGAATATTGACAGCGTCCTCATAACTCGTCCAGCTAAATGCCAGAATCGTTATGCCTAAGGCGATCAAAAGTCCGGTGTTTAGAAAAGTACCGCTGAGACCGAAAGCATCGACATCGGGATATTTAGTTCTTCCCTGCAAGGGAGACTTCCAAGCCTGGCCAGCGTATTTCTCGGCTAGGTCTGAAGGATTTAAGCTGCCCATCCGATTCTTTACAAAGAGAATTAGGCCGATAATAGCGACCGCAATTACTCCGATTAGAATCACAAGAGATGAGCCAGTTACGGCAATATCACCCATGTTGCTAAATTTTGTTGATTAAATATTTTCTAAAAATGAACAGTCCTGTAAATGAACCGATAATATTAGCAATTATATCCAACACCTCAAAATATCTATTTGGAAAAAAGCCCCATTGTAGTCCTTCCATAGCAATCCCAAAGCTTATGCTAAAGAAAAGGATGGCAATAATCACCTTTTGCCCAATCGCCCCCTCTGCTTTCCAACGCCTACATCCCCACAGTAGCAAGATGACCTGAACCGCATACACGACTAGATGTCCAATCTTGTCTGGTGAAAAAATATCCATCCATGAGAAGGGCACACTTACACCCGGTCCCGTGGATAATATCAGGATCAACACACTCCATCCAACTGCGGGTAATAGATATTTCAAAGGACATTGTTTTGACCTGTTGTATACTCAGATGCAGCAGAATACATCTTTGGTGTGCGAAGTGGTCATTTTTTTAAGAAAACTTATCTAACTCCTAAGAAGTGATAGCCTCGTAGGCGGTATCATCCAGCAAATCGTCTAGCTGAGCGGGATCGGAAACGCTTATCTTAATGATCCAACCCTCTCCATAAGGCGATTCGTTGACCGTTTCGGGCTTATCGCCATCCTCCGAATCCAAGAGACTATTAAACTCTTCCACCACACCATCCACTGGCATATACAAATCAGAAGTCGTTTTGACGGCCTCTACCGTGCCGAAGACCTCTCCTTTCGCTACGGTCTCCCCCACAGTATCTACCTCAACATAGACTAATTCACCCAACTCGCCCTGAGCAAAATCAGTAATACCAATATAGGCTTTGCCATCTTCCTCTATTCTCACCCATTCATGCTCTTCTGTGTACTTTAAATCCTTAGGAATTTCCATGATACTTAGACTTTATGGTTTTATTTGATGATCGTAAAACAGATTCCCAAAAGGGAAAGCGCCCAAATTTAGTTTATTTTTTCAAAGCTTTTCGAAAATTGGGATAAGAATATTTATCGACTAAAATCAAAACGCCGCTGGTTGTTTTCGTTAGAACCAGCGGCGCCTATTGGGATGGTCGAAACCATTTAATTATTCATACTTACCTCTTCCTGAGCCAGGTATTCCTTTACCCATGCTGTGGTCACAGATTTAGGACGCTCTAGTGGAAAGCCCATCGCTCTGGACCAGCACAATGCCGACAAAACACCCAAGGCACGAGAAACACCAAAGAGTACGGTGTAGAAGCTGTACTCTGTCAAACCATAATGTACCAGAATAGCCCCTGAGTGCGCATCTACATTAGGCCAGGGGTTTTTAACCTTGCCCAATCCTTTAAGTAGGGGGGGAATGACGTCAAAACACTTCCAAACTACATTAATAACCTCTGAGTCATGGATGTAATCCTTCGCAAATTGCTTTTGTGCGATAAAGCGAGGATCGGGCTGACGCAGAACGGCATGTCCGTATCCTGGAATTACCTGTCCGGAGGCCAATGTACTATTTACATAATCCGCGATCTGCTCTTTGCTTGGACGACGGGTGCCCAAAGTATCCAGCATGCGGAATATCCACTTGATGACCTCTTGGTTGGCCAAACCGTGTAGTGGTCCCGCTAGTGCATTCATTCCACCAGCCAAAGCAAAATAGGCATCGCTCAAAGTAGACCCAACCAAATGAGTGGCATGTGCCGAGGCATTACCACCTTCATGATCCGCATGGATAGCTAAATACAAGCGCATAAAACTCTTAAAGTCCTTACCTTCAACACCCAACATATGCGAGAAATTACCTCCCCAATCGAGAGAAATATCTGGAGAAATATGTTGGCCATCTTTATAAGTACGACGATAGATATAGGCAGCTACTCGAGGTAGGCGTGCGATCAGATTCATTGAATCTTCGTAAGTGGGGTCCCAATATTCACTTTTGTTGAGTCCTTCAGAATAGCGACGAGCAAAGGTACTACCAGTTTGCATGGCAATGATAGCAGCGCTAAACTGAGTCATTGGATGCGTATTCTTGGGAAAGCTATCCAATAACTTAAAGACATGGTCAGGTACATTACTCCTATTTTTCCATTGCTCTGATAGCCATTGTACCTCTTCCATAGTAGGGATTTCACCGACAAGCATCAACCAGAACAAGCCTTCTGGTAAGGGCTCATCATCGCCATCGGCTTTAGGCAATTTCTCCTTGAGTTCAGGAATAGAATAGCCGCGAAAACGAATGCCTTCGATAGGGTCTAATTGGGAAGTTTCCCAGATCATACTTTTTACTCCTCTCATACCACCGAATACCTGACTGAGTTTGACCTCATCTACCTTAGTATTTCCGTGTTCTTTGAGCAGCGCTTTTATTTCGGCTTTCAGGGCGGAAGATTTCTCCTGAAATTTCTTTTTTAGTGGGTCCATGAAAATGTATATTGGTTTTAATAGCTACCAATAATAACACAGGTAGCTTAATTGTGGTTTTACAAAATTAATTGCCTTTTAAGCTTCCAGTTTCCAATTCAAATAGCCGATCTTCGATCTCTGCTACAGAAGCTTTTTCCGCCTGAAGCTTGGCTAGGTGCTTGGCACGACGCTTTCGAAAAATAGCCTGCTGCTCGTTATACCTCAGCAGTTGTTCCTCATGAAGCAAACGGCGGACAGCCAACTGCCGACCACTGAGAATCGTCCGTCGCTTCTGGCGAAACAATTCGGGTTGGGTTTCGCGAAAAGCTGCAATCGAAGATAGTTGTTCCTGAAAACGCTGTTGTATCCGATACATTTCCTTTTGCTGATAGGTATCGAGCTGATAGAGCTTTGTAAGCCTCTCGGTTAAAGCTTGTGCGGGATCAGCATTGGTTGCCTGAGCAGATAGATTACTAAGACAGAAAAAGGAAAGAATGACGGAAAAAAAGTAATTCACTATTCTATTATTTTGGGCTATTCAGTCGGGTTTTGCGAAAATACAACTTTAAGGCCATAAATGATGTTTTAATATCACCACTTTTTGCATATCAATATCAAATCGCATCTAGAATGCTCATTGTGCAGGATATTTTGATTAGTGATGATGTCGTCAAGGAGGCATTTGCTTGTAACTTAAGTGCTTGCAAAGGCGCTTGTTGCTGGGAAGGCGACTATGGCGCTCCCTTGGAGGCCGCAGAATTGAGTACACTGGAACAAATCTATCCTACTGTCAAAAATTACCTTTCTGAGGAAAGTCGCCGTTGCATAGAACGAGAAGGATTATATACCTATTATACAGAGCCCGCAGAATACGGTACCCCACTATTGGAAAATGGCGCCTGTGCCTATCTTATCTACGACGAACTCGGTATTGCCAAATGTGGCATAGAGCAGGCTTATCGAGACGGCGCTATTGACTTTTACAAACCCATATCTTGTCACCTCTACCCCATCCGAGTCAACAGCAATAAGGCCGTGGGCTTCGAAGCTCTCAATTATGACCAATGGGACATCTGCTCAGCCGCCTGCCAGAAAGGTCAGCGCGAAGGCATCCCTTTGTACCGCTTTGCCAAAACGGCCCTCATTAGAAAGTACGGGGCTGATTTTTACGAAGAATTAGAAGCGGCCGTTGAGTATGCTAAACAGGAGGAAGAATAAGGGCTATAACCCTCCCATTCTACAATCAGTCGTTTTTTTTGATTTTCAGGTACAAACCCTTTACCTTTGCATGGATTTTGACCAAAGGTAATTTTTGGGCTATATTTTCTTGTCTTTTTTGAAGCCTAAAGTCCAAAAACTGCGTATGTCAAATCAGTACCGCTACTTTGCTCCTCCCATCTTTTGCCTCTATCAAGCAATTGATAGCCAGCAGAGTAAGCATAAATTAATTTACAAAAGTTTTAAATAGACAAACAGAATGGCTTTGATTGGACAAATCCGCAGGAACAGCTGGGTACTTATCATACTCATTGGTCTTGGTCTTGGCGGATTCATCATTATGGATATGTTTTCGGGGCAGCAAAGTGTCTTTGGCTCCACCCAATTCACGCTAGGTAAAGTAGCTGGCCAAAAATTGGATTGGGGAGAGTTTAACAGAACTGAACAAATTCTTTACTCAGGCTCTGGTGGTGATTACTTCGGCCGCCGCGACTATCTGTGGAACTATTTCGTTGAAAAAGCACTGATCGAAGAAACCGCAGAAGAGTTGGGCCTAGGTGTGAGTAAAGCAGAATTGCTCGATCTGGAATTTGGTCCCAACCCAAGCCCGATCATCCTTCAACGCTTCCGCGACCCAGCTACTGGACAAGTCAATCGCCAGATTCTCAATGAATACAAGACGGCTATCGAAGATGGTTCTTTAGCAACTAATTCCCAATTCGGTCCTTTTTGGGCTGTTCAGGAAAAGGAGATCGTCAAGGAAAGATTGCAGTCCAAGCTCAATTATATGGTCAGCAAAGCCATGTACACACCGAGCTGGATGGTGGAAATGAACCACCAAGACCAAAATATCAAAGCTGATTTTAGTTATGTGCATGTACCTTTTAGTGAGGTGTCAGATATGGATATTGAGGTGAGCGACAGCGATTATAAGGCTTATTTGGACGCCAATAAGAACAAGTATCTGATCGATGAAGAAACCAGAACCGCTGAGTTCGTCGTTTTTGATGTGTTGCCTACTTCCGCAGATTCTCAGAAGATCCGCCAATCATTGGTCAAAGAAATGGAAGAATTTCGCACAACAGATGATGATTCTTCTTTCGTAGAGGTAAGGTATGGAAGCATCGATGTTGCCTATGTCAAAAAATCAACGATCAATCCAGATATTGCTGATACGCTTTTTAATGCCCCTACTGGTAGTGTTATTGGCCCTTACATTGAAGGTCGTAATTATAAGGTCGTCAAATTGTTGGATCGCAAGCTAGTTCCTGATTCTGTTCAAGCTCGCCACATCTTGCGCCGTGTAAATAACCCAGGAGAGTTAGCACAGGTACAAAAGACGGTAGACAGTTTGAAGACATTGATCGAAAATGGTACCCATACTTTTGACTCTTTGGCCAGAGTATTTGGTACGGATGGAACAGCAGCTAGCGGTGGTGATCTGGGCTATGCCGCATCTGGTCAAATGGTTAAGCCTTTCAACGATTTGATTTTCTTCACCGCAGAAGAGGAAAAATTATATACGGTCACAACCCAATTTGGTGTTCACCTCGTTGAAGTTACTGGCCGCAAGTACGAGACCAATGAAGAGGGGGTTCAAGTCGCTTATCTCGTCGAAGCCATCGAACCAAGTGATGATACTCAGAAAGCAAAATTCAATGATGTCTTGGCCTTTGTATCAGAAAATCGCGATCTAGCTACCTTGTCAGCTAGTGCTGATACCAGCAGCGAAATCGAACTAGAGGCAGCTTCCGCTCTAAAGCAAAATGATTACATCGTAGGCTCGCTTGGTACGGGTAACTCCTCTAGGGATATTATCCGCTGGCTCTATTCTTCGGATGCGGAGGTAGGAAAGGTATCCCCAAATATCTATGTTTACCAAGATCCAGTTGGCATCTTTGAGAGTAAATACGTCGTTGTTGGCCTAAAGGGCATTCGCAGTGCCAACAGTGCTAAACTAGACGATCTTAGAGATGAGATCACGCCTACAGTCAATAACCAGAAGAAAGGAGAGTTGATCAAAGCAGAAATCAAAGGAAAAGATCTAGCAGCAGTGGCTGCTCAGTATAGTACGCAGATTGATACGGCTAGCAATGTAGCCTTTAGCCTAAGCAATGTCCAAGGGCTAGGCAACGAACCAAAGGTGATCGCTGCGGCAATGGCCTTGGATGCCAATAGCCAATCAGAGCCGATAGTTGGACAGAACGGAGTCTACCTTGTTAAGGTATTGAGTAAAATAGATGCACCAGCTACCCCTAATGTAGCGCAGTTGCGTAAGTTTATGGATTCTTCTAAGCAGGGACAAGTTGCTAATCAGTTGATGGAATCCATCAAGAAGAATGCAGATATTCAGGACTATCGTTCTAATTTCTACTAGTCTTTGTCTAATTCTTTATCCAAAAAGCCCGAATGCATGGAGACGCATTCGGGCTTTTTGTTTTTTACCCGCTGAATTCTTTCTGTACTCGCCACTTTCATTTGACAATTAAGTCATATATTTGTCCGAGCGCTTTATCTTATATTCCAAGAGAAGTTCTTGGATCATCGCAATTTTAACAATCTATACAACCTTGCGTCTACATTTTACCAAAACTGAATATAGCCTTCGATTTTAGCAAATTAGTCAGGCTTTTTAGCCAAAGAAGTAACCTCAGCAAAAATATAACGTTAAGCAGTAAGAATCGCTGTTGGAGGAGCTTCTGCCTCACTGATCTATGATTCCAAAGACATTGAATCAATCATTTGAAATTTCTGAATAAAATTTAATACATCATGAATATTGCAGTTGTAGGTACCGGCTACGTCGGATTAGTTACTGGAACCTGTTTTGCAGAAACTGGGAATAATGTCATCTGTGTCGATATCGACGCCAATAAGGTAGAACGTATGCGTCAAGGAGAAGTCCCTATCTTTGAGCCTGGCTTGGAGCTACTCTTCGAACGCAATACCAAACAAGGCCGCCTCAAATTTACGACTGATCTTCAGGAAGCTATTGCACCTGCAGAAGTGATCTTTCTAGCATTGCCCACTCCTCCAGGAGAAGATGGCTCTGCCGATCTTTCTTATATCCTTGGCGTCGCTCGCCAGTTGGGAGGCATGATCACCGATTACAAAGTAGTCGTCGATAAGAGTACTGTTCCAGTAGGTACCGCAGAGCAAGTTCATGAAGCCATCGCTGCCAACGCAGAGGAAAGTCTTTTTGATGTCGTCTCCAATCCCGAATTTCTTCGCGAAGGTGTAGCAGTAGAAGATTTTCTCAAGCCAGACCGCGTAGTGATTGGTACGAGTTCTTCCAAAGCCCAAACGGTGATGAAGCGTTTGTATGAGCCTTTCGTTCGTCAGGGCAATCCCATTATTTTCATGGATGAGCGCTCGGCAGAGATGACGAAGTATGCTGCCAACTCTTACCTGGCTGCACGGATTTCCTTTATGAATGAAATCGCCAATCTTTGTGAAAAAGTAGGTGCCAATGTGGATTTGGTCCGCAAAGGAATGGGAAGTGATAGCCGAATTGGTAAGCGTTTTCTTTTCCCTGGTGTAGGCTATGGTGGAAGCTGTTTCCCAAAGGATGTTCAAGCCCTTTTCAAAACGGCTAACCAATACGAATACGATTTTAAGATTTTGAACTCCGTAATGCGGGTCAATACCATCCAAAAAACGGTGCTTGCCCATAAGATCAAAGACTTCTTTGGCGGAAACCTGGCGGGCGTTACCATCGCCATTTGGGGCTTGGCCTTCAAACCCAATACTGACGATATCCGCGAAGCTCCCGCTTTGTACATCATCGACGAATTGCTGGAAGCAGGTGCGAAGATCAAAGCCTTTGACCCAGAAGCGATGGATAATGTCAAAAAAGAATACGGCGATCGCATTGAACTGGTTAGCAATCAATATGAGGCTATAGATGGAGCCGATGCCCTAGCCATTATCACAGAGTGGAGTGTTTTCCGTACCCCTGATTTCAAGAAGCTATCTGCTTCGCTAAAAACCAATGCCATTTTTGATGGCCGGAATCTCTACGATCTGGAAAACATGAAAAACCTGGGTTTCCATTACGAAAGTATTGGCCGAGGAGTGGTTAAGCAACCAGTGGATGTGTCGCAAAATGGGCAGAGTCCAGCTTAGCCTTTAACACGTATACGTTATTTCTGTTATCTTCGTTATTAGCATGTGTTAAGCGATCAAAACAATTGCTTAGCCAAATTAAAAACGTATGCTTCGAATATACTTTCTCTGGATATTTCTTCTCAGTTTAGCCGCTTGTGGTAGTAGCGACGTTGAATCGGTCAGTAATGTCGAGGAAAATGGCGATAAAGTTACCTACAGCCGTAAGAAGACAGATTATGCCAAACAGGGAAAGTATATTCGCCACAATGCGCAAGGGCAGCTGTTGGAAGAAGCCAACTATGCCAATGACACCCTTCATGGGCCGCGAACCCTCTACTTTTCCAATGGAAAACCAGAAATCGTTGAAACCTATGAGATGGGACAATTTGTGGGACCTTACCTTCTGTATTTTGAAAATGGTCAATTACAGCAGGAAGGCGAGTATATTGGAGGTCAAATGGAAGGGGCTTGGAAAACCTTCTATGAGACCGGCGAGCTAAAGGAAGTCGTCCATTTCACCAATAGTGAAGAGAATGGCCCCTTTATCGAATATTATAAAAATGGCCAGATCAAAGCTGAAGGGGAATACCTCAACGGGGATAACGAACACGGGCTGCTTGAACTCTACGATGAAAGCGGTCAACTCACCAAAAAAATGGAATGCAATAAAGGAATTTGCAGAACCATTTGGACCCTGGAAGAAACTCCTCAGCAAGATGGTTAAACCACACACTTGCTATGCCAAGAACGCTACATTTAAGTTCACTCTTCTTATTCGCTTTTCTTTGTTGGTCTTCCCTCCCTGCACAGGTCAGTGGTGGAGACAATGTCTATGAATTTCTGAATTTATCTCCCTCTGCACGGGTCAGTGGGCTGGCTGGAGCGCTGATCAGCGTCCGCGATGATGATGTCACCCTAGCCCAAGGCAATCCCGCCTTGCTCAACCCAAAGATGCACCAACAAATATCGGTTAATCACAGTTTTTTCCTCGCCGACATCCAACATGGTTATGTGGCTTATGGCCATGAAGTTCCTTCGCTGGAAGCTACTTTTCACGCTGGCTTGCAATATGTCAATTATGGAAACTTTGATGCTGCCGATGAGTTTGGCCAAATCAATGGCGATTTTAAGGCAGCAGAGTACGCCCTCACCCTAGGTGGCGCCAAGCAAATCTACGATCGCCTAGCACTTGGTGCCAATGTGCGCCTGATCAACTCTCAATTGGAGAGTTACGATTCCTATGGTATTAGTGCTGATTTGGGTGCCTACTACCAAGACAGTACTGGTCGATTCTCCGCTAGTTTTGTCCTTAGAAATATGGGAGCACAACTTTCTACCTATCGGGAAGCCAATCAGGAAGAATTACCTTTTGATATTCAGATTGGCATCTCCCAAAAATTGAAGCACCTCCCCTTCCGTTTCTCCATCATCTACCACAACCTACAGCGTTGGAATATCCTTTATGACGATCCCAATAATGAAGAAGGAACCCTGTTTTTGGGCAGTGATGAGCAGCAGGGCGATGATGCCTTTGGCGATTTCGTCGACAATTTCTTTCGCCATTTTATCTTTAATGGAGAGTTTTTATTTGGTAAAAAAGAAAACTTCCGCCTTCGTGTAGGCTATAGCCATATGCGCAATCAGGAGATGACTGTTCGAAGCTTTCGCAGCCTGGCGGGTTTCGCCTTTGGTTTTGGGATGAAGGTCAATCGTTTTCGCATTGAGTATGGTAGAAATGTCCAACATCTCGCTGGAGGAAGCAATCATTTCAGCATCTCCACAGCCCTTTCCGAATTCCGCCGCTAATATTCGCAAAGAATTTTTCCACCCATGCAACGCCTTTGTGTAAAATCCCGTCTTCTTATTAGAAGATTCATTAGAAAAGCTGTTGTATAAATCCCATTAAACAATGATTGCCCTTGCCTTTAGCAATTTGGTATTTTTGGCCTACACCATTTACCTGATTCTGGAACGCAGGGAATCATTCTATAAATACTGGAAATTCTGGTGGGTTTTTATCGCCTTGCTAATTTCGCTGTACATTACCTATTTGTACGTACCACTGGACTTAGCAACCAGCCCCTGAGCTAGCTGTTAACAATCATTATTGTACTGGAAGAATAAATCAGCTTGTCGATCATCGGCAGCTTTCTAAAGATTTCATATATAACACTCATCCTTTTCTTTGATTGTGGTTCCTGGAGCTTTTCGGGAATCACGATTTTTTTTAGCCCTATACGCTAAACTTTCACCTCTAAGGCACTCTTCAATTCCTGTAAAGTGCGACAGGCAGCCGTCAAGGATTTGACATGGTCCTTAACCAGGATAAAGTGTTTGACGGATTTCTTAAAGGTCATTTGCTCCTTTTCGCCATTTACGGCAATGTACTGGACCATATTTCGGAAAAGATCCGTCTCAAAAAAGGGGGATTGGGGATTGGTAATAAAATAACAACGAAGCTTTCTACTCTTTAGAATAAGGCGTTCGAAACCCAACAATTTACAAATCCAGCGGAGGCGGAGGCCATTGAAGAGTTCGCGGACCGGGCGAGGAAGGCGACCAAATCGATCCTCTAGTCGATCGGAAAAGGCAGAAAGGGCTTCCTCATTATTAATTTTATCTAACTCCGTATACAGATTGAGGCGTTCCTGAATATTATTGACATAATCATCAGGGATGAGCATTTCGATATCGGTTTCGACCTGTACATCGCGAACAAATTTGCGTTCTTTTTCCAGATCCTCCTTAAAGAGGTCTTGAAACTCTGTTTCTTTAAGCTCCTGGATCGCTTCTTCCAATATCTTTTGATAGGTCTCAAAACCGATGTCAGCGATAAAGCCACTTTGCTCGCCCCCTAGCAAATTACCTGCTCCGCGAATATCCAAATCGCGCATGGCAATATTAAAACCACTCCCTAAATCAGAAAACTCTTCCAAGGTGCGGAGTCGTTTACGCGCCTCAGGCGTGAGCGTCGACAACGGCGGGCTAAATAAATAGCAGAAAGCTTTTTTATTAGAGCGCCCTACCCGACCTCGCAATTGATGCAGATCGCTCATCCCAAACTGATTGGCATTATTGATAATGATGGTATTGGCATTGGGAATATCCAGCCCCGTTTCAATAATATTGGTACAGACCAGCACATCATAGCGACGATCAATAAAATTCAAAAGGGTTTGCTCCAATTTTTTGGATTCCATCTGTCCATGTGCCGAAGCAATATCTACATCTGGACAAAGTCGACGCACCATTGCACTGATATCCGGCAAGGTCTTGACTCGATTGTGGACAAAAAACACCTGCCCCCCTCGATTGACCTCATAATAAATCGCATCCTTGATCAATTCATCATTAAAGACGCGGGTTTCGGTATGGATGGGTTGCCGATTAGGAGGTGGGGTTCGGATGATGGATAGGTCGCGAGCGGCCATTAGGGAGAACTGCAGAGTTCGAGGAATAGGCGTAGCCGTTAAGGTTAGGGTATCGACATTGACCTTGAGATTGCGCAATTTCTCTTTGGCAGCTACCCCAAATTTCTGTTCCTCATCAATCACCAATAAGCCCAAATCCTTAAATCCAACCTCTTTATTCAATAAGCCATGTGTACCAATCACGATATCCAACTTACCAGCTTTGAGTTGTTCAAATATCTTTTTCCGCTCTGCCGTGGTGCGAAAGCGATTGATGTAATTGACACTCACCCCGAATTCTTCCAAACGCTCACCAAAGGTTTTGAAATGCTGTAAGGCCAGAATAGTCGTAGGTACTAAAACAGCTACCTGTTTCCCTCCAACAACAGCCTTAAATGCCGCGCGAATGGCAATTTCTGTCTTACCAAATCCCACATCTCCACAAATCAAGCGGTCCATTGGATAAGCCTTTTGCATATCGGCTTTTACATCAATAGTGGCTTTAAGCTGGTCGGGCGTATCTTCATAAATAAAGGAAGCTTCCAACTCATTTTGCATATAACCATCCTCTTGAAAGGCATGACCTTTAGAGGCCCTACGTTTGGCGTAAAGCTTAATCAATTCTTTAGCAATGTCTTTGACCTTGCGCTTGGTTCTTCGCTTGAGGTTTTTCCAAGATTCTGAACCAATCTTGCTGAGTTTGGGTGGCGTCCCTTCTTTTCCTACATATTTGGAAATCTTGTGTAGGGAATTGATGCTGACATAAAGGATGTCATTGTTCTTATAGATTAGTCGAACTGACTCTTGGACATGGCCGTTGATATCGAGTTTTTCCAATCCCGAATAGCGACCAACGCCATGATCGATGTGGGTCACAAAATCACCAGGCCGTAGCTCGCGGAGCATGCGAAGACTGATGGCCTGTGCTTGAGTAAAACCTCTTCGCAAGCGATATTTGTGGAAGCGCTCAAAGATTTGATGATCGGTATAACAAGCTATCTTTAAATCCAGGTCGATAAAGCCTTCATTAATGGCCTTATCTATGGGATGAAAGTCAATCTTAGCCCCCAAATCTTCAAAAATACTGTAAAAGCGTTCGATCTGTTTGGGATTATCCGTAAACAGATAATTGTCGATCTTTCCAGCCGTATTTTTATTGAGGTGGTCAATTAGCAACTGAAAGTTTTTATTAAAACTAGGTTGCGGGCGAGCGGCAAAAACCACTTTTTGGTCGATGGGTAAGATCGTTTGCTTGGCATTATTAAAGGTGAGAATGGCATGAGGCTCCATGTCTTGTACCACCTGCCGAGGCAACAAAAAGGCCCGATCGCGCAGTACCTCTGCCAATTCGCTCTCATCCCTGGCAGAAACGCGGCGAGCATATTCCTCTACTTTTTCAAAACAAGTCTGCAATTTGTCGAGCATCAGTTGAAAATCGCTGATCCACAAAGCGGTATCCTTCATTAAGACCCGAAACAGGGAGACTTTTTGCTCCTGGGAAAAACGGGTATTGATATTGGGGACAATAGAAACCTTTGCAATATTTTGCTTGGATAATTGGCTCGTTGGATCAAAAGTCCGAATGCTTTCTACTTCATCATCAAACAACTCCACTCGATAGGGCCATTCATTACCATAAGAAAAAATATCGACGATACCTCCGCGAACGGAGAACTGTCCTGGCTCATAAACAAAGTCAACATTTTCAAAACCATACTCGACCAATACTTCCACAATAGAATCCACATCCACTGACTCCCCCACCTCAATGGCAATCCGCGAGCTTTTTAAAATTTCAGGGGCCACCACCATTTCAAAGAGGGCCTCAGGGTAGGTGACCACGATTTCGGTATTGCTAACAGAGCTAGTAATCTTATTGACCACTTCCGTCCGCTGAAGCACATTGGTGGCATTCAACTGCTCAAAAGCCATAGGATGCTTAAAGGAGTCAGGAAAAAAGAGAACCCGCTTTTTTTCCAATAAATTGTCCAGATTATTATGCAGATAGGCCGCCGATTCTTTATCATCAGCAATGAGGAGATGGCTTTGTGGATGAGCGAGGATCGTTCCAGTCAGGACAAAGCTCAACTGTGCACCAACCAGTCCAGCTAATTGTAGACGAGCGGGTGTTGAACCTTGGAGTGCCTTCACTATCTGCTGTACACGAGGATCGGTAGTGTACAGCTCTTTCAGCCGCATTAAATTACTCACGGCGCAAAGATACGGTCTAAGAGGAGTAGCACGAAATAATTCACTGCTTGTTTTTGTAGCTAATTTTCCTAAATTCGCAAGAGTCATTACTTTGCTTATGCCCAATATCATAGAAATCAAAGCCCGTTGTAGTCAACCAGACCAAATTCGTGAAATCCTCCGCGATCACTCCGCTCGCGCTGTCGGCACTGATCATCAAATAGACACCTACTTCAAGGTTCCCAATGGGCGACTCAAGCTTCGCGAGGGAAACATAGAAAATACCTTGATCCATTACCAACGCCCCAATCAAGCAGGCCCCAAAAACTCCAAGGTACTCCTCTATCATCCTAGCCCCAATCCCGACCTCAAACAGGTATTGACTGCGGCAGTGGGCATATTAATCGTTGTGGATAAGCAACGCGAGATTTATTTCATCGATAATGTAAAATTTCACATCGATCAGGTGGAGCAGTTGGGTAGCTTTATAGAGATTGAGGCCATAGACGAAGAAGATCGCATCGATCCCAAAATCTTACTCGACCAATGCCAACACTATATGCAACTATTTGATATTCAGGAAGCGGACTTATTGGAGGTTTCCTACAGCGATTTATTGCTCCAACAATCTCAAACAGCCTAAGCCTCTCTGATCATGAATTCGCCTAATTTTCCAGCCAAACTCCTGCTTTTTGGTGAGTACAGCATCATACAAGGTGGACAAGCTTTGGCGCTGCCCCTTCGTTTATTTGAGGCGGCCTGGAAATGGGGCGATAAAAATGCGTCCAACAACGATTATTATCAAAAGCTTTTAGATTTTACGGCTTATTTAGAAGCATCTACGCTATCCAAAGATATCAATCATCAAGTCTTTCGCCAAGACTTAAACGAAGGCTTGTATTTTGACTCAACGATTCCTCAGGGCTATGGATTGGGAAGTTCTGGTGCTTTGTGTGCGGCTGTTTATCAGCGATATGGCCTACAAAAAACTACTCATTTAGGGAATTTGAAGACCCTATTTGCCCAAATGGAAAGTTTTTTTCATGGGGCGAGCTCGGGAATTGATCCATTGGTTGCTTATTTGCAAAAGCCCCTCTTGGTCAATAGCCGCGAAGCGAGGGAAGAGGGGGCGGCAGCCCTTTTTAGTCCCGATGTAGCTACTGCACCCCAGTCATCGGCCTTTAGCCTTTTTCTACTGGATACTGGGAGGGAGCGACAAACAGGCCCATTGGTACAGCAGTTTCTAAAGGATTGTGAGGATAGTCATTATTTACAGCGTTTGGAAGCGCAGTATATGCCTGTAGTTGAGGAGGCGATTGAGGCTTTTATTAGACAGGATCAATCTTTGCTCTGGTCAGCTTTTCACCAAATCAGTCATTTCCAATACCAGTATTTTTCTGCAATGATTCCTCAAGACTTATTGAACCTTTGGCTAAATGGTTTGGCGCAGGGCAGCTATCGCTTAAAACTATGTGGCGCAGGAGGCGGTGGTTTTATGCTGGGTATGAGTACAGATTGGAAAGCCTGTCAGGAGGTACTCCATCCATACCAACTACTTTCGCTTAGCCCCCAATGATTCCTAAGTTTTTCTAGACTAGAAGTAATTTCTCATTTACCTTTTCTGGCTAACCAGTACAAAGGCAGGAGGTAGGTTCAGTGGTACCCAATTGATATCTACATTACCAAAAATGGTTTGATACATCTTCTTGGTAAGCAGGGAATAGTGCACCTGTACGTAGAGTCCCCCTTTTTTCAGGCGCTCATGCGCATTGCGGACAATGCGATAGGACAAGTCATCGGGTAAGGCTACAAAAGGGATGGCAGATATAAAGTAGTCCACTTGATCAATGTCATGTTGTTTGAGGTATTGATCCAATTTCTCAGCGGAGTCTTCAATGGCATGTAATCTAGGATCATCAATATTGCGAAGCCGCTCTGCAAAGAGATTATGAACTTCAAAGGCCAGGAGTTTACTGTCCTTTTTCATATTCTTGAGGATGTGCTTGGTAATCACTCCATCTCCAGCTCCCAATTCCACAATGTTATTGGCCTTGCTAAAATCGACGTGACGGATCATTCCCTTGCACAAATACTTGGAACTTCTGGTAATTGTTCCTACTGTCTTAATATTCTTGATACTTTCCTTAAAAAAGTTGATAGAAGAGCCCATCTACACATAGTTTGAAGCAACAAAGGTCACTGTAATTTATTTAGTCACCAGTCGCATTTAAAAATTCATTCAAATCCTGATATTCCTTAGCGCTTTCGCGAGCTTTGTTCTTACTAATTCGCCAGCCATCAATGTAGGGTACTACAAAGGCGTCTGCGATTCCCTTTCTGCTGAGTTCT
>JBCBDH010000010.1:0-23823 GCA_038529855.1 Bacteroidota bacterium
CTGAACCTGATAAGCATCATTGATACCAGGGGCAAAGGTTCCATAGGCTGGACTGGTGTGCCCTCCAAAACCATTGGCATCATTGGTTAGGCCATTAGGACTGTAGTAGCCATAGGTCGCGCTATTGAGCTGTTGTTTCCAATCATAGCTGTAGGCAAACATGTGTTGCTCGCCCGTTGGAGCGGCTACCCCTCCTCGTGTATTCCAGCGAACACCTTTGATTCTTCCATCCAGAACATCTGTAGCTGAATCATTCAGACCATAATTAATGAAGGTGTTTTTTCGGACATAATCCAAGCTGTGATAATCCAGCGCCATGCTAAAGACATCCTTGGCAAAACCCAAATGCGTACCTGCGTAGCCATCTTTGCCTGGGTCATGGATCGTATTGCTTGGATGATTAATGGCTTTGAGTTCCCCATCAATGGTATAGGTGTAATCAATCCCCTGCAAGTCTTCTCCCAACTCAGTGCGTTTGAGGTGACCTAGCTGGTAAAATTCATAGACTGCGTGGAGCTTGGGAAGTGCATCGCCCTCTTTGGTTTCTATATTTTTTAGATTGCCATTGAGGTCATAGCTGTAGATGTGGTCAAAGCGTTCCGTATTGTCGCCTTTTTGGTAAATGGATTTGTTGAGTCGACCAAAATAATCGTATTCGTAATCCATCGTTTTCAAACCCAGCTCTGGGTATTCCTGTAAAGCAGCGGTCACCTGTCCTTTATGATCGTATTGGTACCAAGTGGTGTGTTGGTCATTTTTAGTCATCGCCACACGACCTTCTACAAAAGCAGCTTCATAACCCACCCCTCCAGTTGTTGGAAAATTACTCGCTTGCTCGTCATAGGCCATGATGGATTGATCCGCTCGATTGGAAGTGGGCAGACCGTCCAATTGGTTTCTGATGGTATACAAATTGATGATCTCAGGACCAGTTGCAACTGGTCGAAGCGTTGTTGGAAAATAATGCGTATTGACGCCTCGATATTCCCCAGTCTCTACCACGCGGCCCCTGGCATCATAACTGAGATAGGTGAAGTACTTTTTTCCCCACTGCCGAGCATCCTGGGTAAAACGCAGTTTGTCTTCATCGTCATAGAGATATTCTACCAAGCCGCGATCATTGTCATGGGTAGCGACTACGCGATCCAAATCGTCATAAACGATTGTCTCTGCCATCGTATGTGGGATAGGCTGATCAAAGAAGACTTCCCGCATGCCATCCACTCTCATATAGACATAGCGGACAAAGCGATGAAGCTGATTGCTGACGGTAAAAGGAACATAAGTACCCGCGGGCGTCTCCTGGACGCTTGTACTGACCAGCACGGCTTTAAGGGATTGGATATTATTACTGACTATATCCTCTCTACTGACAAATTGATCAATTTGAATTTGGGCATCTTCGCTTAAATCAACCAAACTGCTGTTGCAGTTCATGCCCATGATTCTGTAGATATTGCCATTGCCCAATACCACTGAGGTGCCATCAGCACGCATACCGCGAAATTCAATTTGGAATTTAAAAGCGACCAAAAACTCAGGGTCTTGATCACAGTCTTCACAATCTGGACAATTACCACCACAATCAATCCCAATCTCTCCATAATCCAAATAGCCATTATTACAATACCAGGGAATGTCATTGGTATTATTGTTTCTGGTAGTGGGTGGACTAGCGGGAGGGATGGCATTGATGTTTCCGCCATCAATATCCTGTACGGCAACTGCTTGATAAGCTGCCTCAAATTCAGAATCCGTCAGGTCAGCCAAAACGATATCGCCCAATGGATTGCTGGAGGTCGCGAAAGGATTATCTTCAACCTGCAGTTCAATTACTTCTGCGATGGGATTGTAAACGACATTGTCATTGTCAATCCATCTGTCGACGATGACACCTGGTTTGAGCAAGGTTTTGACATTCATATTGACTTCCTGTCCAAAACCATTTTGTAGTGCTGGGGTATTGACCGTTTCCAGGGTTTCATTGGCCGTTCGATAGGTGAGCGGAGAGCTGGTGAAAATATCAAAGGAGCGACCAATGGGGTGATTGCCCAATTGAGAAAGATCAACAAAATCACAGCGAACGCCTTTGGGTTGAATGGTTTGTACCCGACGACCTCTTTGGTCATAGTAGTTTAGGGTCCAATCGCTGTAGTCTAGTTTGTATTTGACAATGACGGGTGGCTCGTAGCCAGGGATGTAGAAGTCATCGTATTTTTCGAGATAGGTTTGGGTATAGTCATAGGCGATGCGGTAAAAACCACTTCCTGTAGCATGCGTCCCCAAGAAATCGACATTCAACTGGTTGTTACTTCCCAAAGAAAGGACAAAGTCTGTTCCCTCTACCAAAACCTGATCTGTAGTCAAATCGACGATGTGAATGTCGATATAGGCCAGTGGATCGGTGGGTACAAAATAGCCATTGCCATAAATGATTTTTAGGGTAGACTTATTTTCGGCAGGCAGGTGGATTTTTGTCGATTGGGTCCCGCGGTATTCCAGAGGGTGGCGAGCAATTTGTTTAGCGCAGTTGGATTCCGCTCGCTTCCCGCTCACTGCCGTTGCCAATACCTTCCCCATCCCATCGTAAAAAGTGACATGCTCCACATCATCTGGCCCAATCGTAATGCTTTTAAAGGCATGGATATTCTTATCAATATCCAGCGGAATAGGATGAAGCGGATCATTGCTGGGCACTTCCACTTCATAGGATTTTCCATAACCATACAAATGAGCCAACTCGCCGCCAGATTGCGCATAGAAATAATAAGTCTCATTTCCGCTTCCCATTCGATAATGCTCTCCCACATTGCTCATCTTCCGAACGCTTCCATCCAAATGGTATTGGACATTGCTAAAAGGATAGGAGGTCGTAGGGATATAGGTTTCTCCCTGATCACTGTAATAATGCCCAACGGAGTTGGGATCACTAGCTACGGTACTGGGGTTATCTTTGGTAGCGGCCTGATCAAAATCTGTGTAATCATAAGCCAAACCCGTTGCTGAACTTTTCAAAAAACTAGACTGGTACTGGATATGGTCATGCCCAGTTGGCGCAGACATAGAAATCAAGGAATTTCTTCCCTGACCATCATAGACCAACTGTTTGCCAATGACTTGGCTATTGACATAATTCTTGGTTTGTGTTTGGACTGCCGTCCCCAAATTGTCTAGGTAAACCCGTGTTTCCCCAATGACATTTCCGTGTTCGTTAAAAATCTTATTGTGGACCCAATTGATATTGGGATCAGCGGCAGCGGATGGGATTGGGTAGGCACTTCCTGGCTTGTAATTGCTACAGGGCTCTATCAAAGAATGCGTGGCGATTGCCGCCATGGAGCTGACTGGGATGGAGCCATAATTAAATGTAGTAGCACGGTAGAACTGATTGGGATTGAGGTCAAAAGTCCAAGTCAGCGTCGTGTTATAATAGTATTTGAGCAGGGAGCCTTTTCGCTCTATCCGCATTCGATCTGAGGCTTGCGGAGGGCCACTGATTTTTATAAAACCCAGATAAACGCCGTCTTTGTAGAAATACAAATTGGTATAAAAGGGCGTGACATAGGGATACATGTTGTAGTTGAGATCTGTAAAGGCACTGGGATTGTCCTTATCGCTCACCCCAATGGTCAGTTGATGCATGGGGATAAACTCGATGTAGCCTTCTGAGGCTGGGCAAAGCTCATCCACAGAGACGGTTGTCGCTCCAGTGGTGGCTGACCATTGCAAGCTTCGGGTACTTTGCGCAAAGCTCTGACTCGTATGGATAAAGAAAAAGAGCAGGAGCAAAGCCAAAGTGCTGCTATAGCATTTGATTGCTTTATTCATGAATAATAAGTTTGCATTGATTAATGGAAATTGCGGGCTAAAAAAGCTTCTTTGAGCTTATAGCGAGCTGTTTCAATAGAATTTTTTCGTTTTTAAATGGATACACTAGTTGCGTGCGAAATTGGTGGTTTGCTCTACCATCAATTTCTCGCCATCCAAAGTTTCGCGATAGGTGCGGTAGATTTCCCCAATGGCATTGTATTCCGTGCGATCATAAAAATTTTCCTCATCCAGTACATATTCTGCCAAATAGGTCCAGGGTTGGTAGACAAAAGACCGCATGGTAGAATTGATGGGATGAAAACGGAAATCGTCGTAATAGGCATTACTCCCTCCAGCATTTTTGGCTTCAACTACCAACTCATAAGCATTATTGATATTAGAAGGAATTTCAATGCTAATTGACAAAAGATGCCAGTCGCCTGCCTTGGCAATGCTCCCCGTGGTCACATTTACTGATTGGCCAGGGATAATGGTAGAACCTGAACCACCACCAGAGCCCCCTTCGCCTCCTGAGCCTGGCCCAGGCTGCGCTGGACCTTCAAAGTGATAGCCCAGTTCTGCATTGACATTTCCATTATCATAGACCCATACCTTTGCCAGGTATTTGCGATCTGTATCCAAACCGCTCACCTCCGCTCTGTGCCGAAAAGCAACCGTGCTAAGTGGCGCTACAACAGAAAAGACGCCAGTATGGACATAAGTAGGATTGCTATTGAGCGATGTGGCAGCATCCCTGCTGACCTCTCCACCAAATCGCGTTTCGCCAATTGGATCTTCCGCTCCTGAAAAAGCACATTCTGTATATTGCGCATCTGTTACAGAAGCAATCACAAAGCGATCGTCATAGCCATAGATATGGCTGCTATAGCGATCCCCTAAGTATTTGGACTCTAGCTGATTGCCTTTTTCATCAAAAAGCGAATATTCCATTTCTTCCCGCCACAAATTGGGATCAGATTCCCCATTATAATTGAATATCTTATAGGGTCGCCATTCTTTAGATTGATTGGTGGTGGTATAAGCATCATTAGCACTATCGTAGTTTCTGACTGGATAGATTTTTCGATAAGTCGTATTGCTTCCGCCAATGACTTCGCCTCCCTTACTTATTTTTTCCAGAGCTGGAATCTGCAAGAGGTTTTTGTAAGCCTTATTTTCCGAGCGTGGCCCCATATCTGGATACTGATGATAAGCATAGGTTTTATCGATAATGACCTTTTCTCCTGTTGACACATCCGTTGTTTGTGTCTTGGTAGGCATCCCGCTGATGGGATCGAATTGTAGGAATTCAGTGATGTAATTGGTCTCCCCAGAGCGATACTCCTTTTTATCAATCACCTGATTGACACAGCGCTTATTGTAAAAGGCATTGGTATTGATCATGGTGAGATGTGCCTTGGCATTGATACTGGTAAAGGGGGAGAAAATCTCTAGATTAGGGATGTCGCCTACCTCGCTAATATCATTGAGTGCGAAAAAATAGGGGTCGTAGCTAATTGGTGTTTTGGCATGGGTCTTTTGGTGAAATACCTCTCCAGTGTAACTGATGTCTTGGTACTGATTGCTCTCTTTGCTGAGCAGGTCCCCATTGGCATCGTAAGTGCTAATATTTTTGATTTTTCCAATTCCCGCTGTTGATAGATCAAAGGCAGAGATATTTCTGGAACGAGCGATGTATCTGATTTCAAAAATTGGAGCGGTGCCAACTGGAGGTGCACTGGCTACATAATCTTGAAAATTGCTACGCATAATATCGTCCTCATCACCACCACTTTTTACTGACCCACCTGTATAGCGGCTATCGTCATAATTGATAAATTCGTGTTCTTTGGTAATTCCCGTCGTCGTATTATCTGTTCGAATTCCCTCGACTTTGACTTTGGAATAACCCACAGCAGGATCAAATTCATGGCGGTTATAGAGCAAAGCATTTTTGGATCGACCACGGAAAAAAGCAGGGGTAAATCGCTCTGGTTCAATGGAAGCGATTCCTTTAGTATAAGTATAAGCAGAGGCATATTCAACATTTCTTCCCTCTGGATCGGTCATTCGTGTCGTAATGGATTTAACCCTTAAACCGCCACCGTAGACTTTTTTGAGCCTTACCGCAGCGATGGATTTATCATAAACGGGCTGAATAGCTGTACCTACTTCATTACCATCATAGCCACAATAGACGTCCATATTCAGATTAATCGCTGACTTTGGGTTTGAAGCATTAACCTGGATATTCGGAATATCTGCTTTTTCAAATCGCTGGGCACGGCTACTTTGCCTTATTCGAAGGATACCAGATTGCATACTTCCCGTGGGAGCAAAGTAGTATGTCTCTGTAGGATAAACACATTGATCTGGACAGCTAAAGTGCACGGACTCTACATCATAAGTCAAATAATTGGTCAGGTAATCAAAAAACTGATTGTCTTCAATCTCCATGCTCCCTTCTCCAAGACTACCGCTTTGTGAAAATCTTCCTGGAAAAATCCTTGCGGGAATACTCCCATAACTCACCCCTTCATACTCATCTGATTCGTATTCAATATCGATATAGCCGCCTAATGGCGTTAGAATTTCTACCATCGACCAGGCGTCTACACCCGCAGCAGAAGTCGTACTTGTATAGGGGCTTTGCTTTATTGTTTCATCGTAATCACTTTTGTAATAGCCCCAGTAATCTTTGGCGTTTAGGTCAAAGTCTGGATTATTACTGCTGTAGGTGAATTTGTAAGGGGGGGTGTATCTAATACCCTGTAAACCAGTAGTCGTGATCTTTTTGATACTGAGTTTGCCACTTTCGGAAGAGGCGCTGGAAGTGGCCGTGAGCTGTTCGTATTCAGCTAAATAGGCGGCAGGATGACCACTGACCAGATCAATACTCACCGTATTCGTCGTTACATTTCGATCAATATTGCCGTGATAATTTTTACACAATTGATAATTGTGAATCAGTTCTAAACTGGCGAGTGTTCGATTATTAATCTGTGTTTCATTGGCCTCAAAAGCAGTGGTGTGGATCAAACCGCTTTGATTGCCATTGTCAAAACGCGAATCCGATAAAGTTGATCCATTAAAGAATAGATTCAAATCGCCATTTTCTATCAATACGATCCGATCTAGCAGCAGAGAAGCTTGTGGCTTCGTCGTGGTTCGCGCCATTCCCATTTCATCCTTTCGAATATCTTTGACAAAAACGGCCGTGTGGGTAGCGGATTGGATGTAGTTGAGGTAATACATCTCCTTTGTGCCATAGCTGATGCTTTCTATGTCATTGACATCCGTAAATTCTGGTGTGCCAAACCAATAATGTCGGTAGCGTTCCGCCAATTGCTGGTAAGCATCTACATCCTCACTAAAATTGCGATTACCACCAATATAGGGCGTCTGCCATTCAAAATTATCTTCCCATAGGGTGTAATCGTAAATGATCCAATAACCCTCATCTTCAGAACCAATTTCTCCTTTTGGGGCATGGTCGATAAAGTCTGGACCAGTGATGGCCGTTAGTTTCCAAGAGCTAACATAGGCCCTGGCTTTGGTCTGGCGAATAATAGCGGAACACTCATTAATATTAAAATTATCCATCTCAAAGGTGAGATTGGTTTCCTCATTCATATACACGGGGAGGGCGTAATGAAAAGTCATTCCCGCTTCGTTGGTAATGCGGAAGGCCCCAATATCCTCATCGTGTCCACGCTGACTAGGGAGCAAATCAGGATAGTCAATAAAACCTTCATTATTGACGAGGTTGGTTTTATTTTGCTTGATTTCTGCATTGGTGAAGTAAACTACATCCTTGGCATTAATGGCCTTTCCATTGTTTGGGTCGATTTGACCCGTATAGGGGTTGGTGTAGAGGTTAAAGCCATAGAGCTGGCTGACGCTTTGTGTTGTTTCATCAAATGGAGCGGGTACATTGATGCCCCCAAATTCACTTTTGAAACGAAACTGTGCCGTTTTGGTAAATGGCAAACAGGTCGGATAGGTGCTTTCTGCAGGAGGAGGGGGAGGAGGAATTCCTCCATGATTCGTCCCATAAAAAATAGATACTTCATCATTGGGAGCATCGACTAAAAAATGTCCTTCCCCATCGTCTTTGTGTACTAAAGAGCCCTTGTCAAATAGGAAAGCCTGCATCGTCCCACTAATCCCTGGCCCACTCACATAAAACTGATCGTAATCGGGATAGGTAAAATCTTTACCTACTCTGGGGGAAGAAAAATAGGTATCCATAGCACTATCATCCCCCTCCACAAAATCTTTAAAATGGAGGGGACCCCAATAATCGGTTTCATCTGAGCGCTCCTCATCATATACCCAAACGTCCAATTCATTTTTGGTATAGCGATGGATAGATTGTGTCACGCCATTCCATTCATCAGGTACACCTTTGACGGCTCGCCTGATTTCTCCAATGGGCATTTCCCAGCCTAGCCCCACCCATGAGGCTTTTTGGTTCATCTGTACACCTCCCCGATAGCTGAGGCTGAGAGAAACAGAAGGACCTTCCGAACTGGGCAGTGCCATCGCTGGTACATGGTATCGGAAATCTCCTGTGAAAAGATCGACTAAATCATCGGATTGTGCTGATAGGGGTAAGTAGAAAAGCACCCAAGCCCATCCGAATAGGATTTTAATTTTCATTGACTTCATGCAATACGGTTTTAAATAATAAGTAGAGTTAAAAAATGAGTTTGTGAGAATAAATGATCTGTTCGTTCAGTGGTCTATGTCACCGAACGAGCAATGGGAAGTGAAGTCCTTTGGGGTAGCCCCTTGACGTATCACCATAGCCGCTGAAAAAGCGACTTGCTTTATTTTACCTCAGGATATACCACGAGGAATTCTTTTCAGTCTTAGATTGGGTACGGGTGAGTAAGGCGTACCAAATAGTGCTGTCGCCTCACCAAGGGCGATGCTACAGTATGTGGTCCGAAGAAAGCGTCTTAATGACGCATAGGTCTGATGTTGAATACCGCAAATAGAAAAATAGTAACCGAGTAGCCTCCCAAAATTAAAAAAGAGGGGTCTCAATTAATGAGACACCTCCTCAATTAACTAAATAAAAAAGTTATGGATGTTCGATATAATAAAGGGCGTATAGTAAGGGACCGACAATACGGGGGATTCCCTTGCTTGCGCAACCTAATTGGCCTTTAATAGTCTCAGTTTAGTCTGTTTGAATTAGCCCGGCGGACCAGTGGTAGTAGATAAGAAAGCCATTATCCAGAAGAGTATCTGGCTTAACTATTGGCTTACTCAACAATATCTCAAAAAAGCGACAATAAATCAAATGGTCTTGGGAAATATTTTCTACAAAAACGAATTGATCTTTATGGCTGATATGCCTACATTTGCGGCTTTATTTCAACGCCCTAAATTTTATAGCCGTGAATATTAAAGAAATCATATCAGTCAGCCTGATTCTGTTTTCTGTAATCGACATCCTTGGGAATATTCCCGTGGTTTTAAGTCTTAAGGATCAGGGGAAAAAAATTGAATCGGGGAAAGCGACTTTTGCTGCTGGTGGTTTGATGTTTGCTTTTTTGCTGGGAGGCGAATCCATCTTGGGGCTTTTTGGCGTAGATGTTCAATCCTTTGCACTAGCTGGTGCCCTCATCATTTTTATTATTGGAATGGAAATGATCCTAGGCCGCAATTTCTTTAGGGATGAGGAAACGGGGAGTTCTTCTTCTATCGTGCCTTTGGCTTTTCCCATGATTGCTGGCGCGGGTACACTTACCACCATCCTGTCTCTAAAAGCAGAATACGAATCGCTTAATATTGGAGCGGGGGTCTTGATTAATCTGGTGTTGGTGTATGTAGTGCTCCGATCTTCGGGATGGATACAGCGAAAAATAGGGAAAGGAGGAGCGACCGTTTTGCGAAAGGTTTTTGGCATCGTTTTACTCGCTATTGCGATTAAATTATTCAAATCCAATTGGGGGGTATAAATTAGGCTAGTAAGCTGTTGTGGGTTGTTCACCGCGAGCTAAAATCCAATTCGAGGAGGATCACAAATTCCCATATTCGACTTTTGTATTCGATCTCCTCACTGCCCCTATTGAGGTCGGTGATGCCATGTAGGTAGCGAACTTGCATGCCAAAGCGATCCAGGGGGTAAATGGTCCAAGCCAAATTAATGGCGATATCCGCTTCGTGATCTGAATAGGCATTGAGCTTAGAAGAATTCCCAAAAAAGCTGGCCCTGATGCCCAGCATTGGATTGATAAAGCTGGAGTAAACGCGTTCAAACTGCCAACTGACCCCACCATAATAAGCACTTTCTACTTCCCTTCTGCCTCGATCATATAATCGCAATAATCGTCGACTCTCCAAATTGATTTCAAAATGACTGTAAAGATGGGCACTCATTGGAATGATCAAACCCAATCCAGCATGATAGCCGTAATAGGGAAGGTACTCGAAAAGGCGTTGATCATCATTATTTTCAAGATGGGTATAGTTGATTCCAGATCGGAGAGTAGCGGTAATTTGGCCACAGGCGGTAGTACTTAAAAAAACAATAAAGAATAATGCAATCAAGCATCCATGCAGTTCCATAGTCTTTAAGTTAAGCTTTCGCTATTGAATTTACAAGCTTGTTCAGCGACCTCTCTGTTGTGCTGATACTGTTGTAGCTTGTAGCAGTAATGTTGTTATTTATGTGAAATTATGAGAAAATAATCCTATTTTAATCTGACCTTTTTACAATCAAACCCCAAAAAAATGAACAACAACAAGGTTTTAATCCTTGGGAGCGGCCTAAGTGTAGGTCAAGCAAGCGAATTAGACGTATCTAATTTTACCTTGTTAACCATCAATAATGCTTGGCAGGCAGTGGACCATTGGGATTACCTAATCTATCCCGATGACTTCACCAATCTCCCCCATTCATTAAAAGCCCATCAAAGTATCATTACCAGCGCTTCCTATGGCCCCTATATCGACTTGTATGGAGGGGAGCGGGAGACGGGAAACACGATGATCTTCAATGCTTCCTATTGGGCGATCCATCATTTGCAGGCTAAGCTCATCGCTTATCTGGGTTGCGATATGCATTATCCTACCCAAGGCAATAATACCTTCTATGGTAGGGGAACACCTGACCCCCTGCGACTGGGAGCGGCTAACTTGAGGCGATACTTTGCCAAATTAGAGCAAGTGGCCTTTATCCATCAATGTCGACTATACAATGTGTCTAGGGACACGCCAACGCGTTTACCTTTTAAAAGGGTTCGCTGGCAGGATTTGGGAAATAAGTAGATTTGATTTCCTGAATAGTTTGATTGTTGCGCCTCAAGGCTTGGGGGAATGATCTGGATACCAATGCTTCAAACGCTTTGGGGAAATACCCATATAATACCCCAGCATGAGACAAAAATCAAGCACCAATTGCTGGATTAAACCATTTTTTTCAAAGCGCCTGGCTGAAGTCTGCACGGGAACGGCTAGTTTCACAAAATGGCCCTGCCGTCTTAGGCGATGCTGTATCTCCAAATCTTCCATCAGGGGTAGGTCGCTAAAACCACCAATGGCCTCAAAACTGCTTCGACGCATAAATAAGCCCTGATCCCCATAAGTCATCCAAGGAACATTCAAACGGGTGACTTGGGAAAGTAGGCGATAGGTCCAATGCAGCTGATCAAAGCGGAGATAAAAGCTTCCTGCAATTACTTCTTCCTGTTTTAAAACCTGATGGATTAAGTAAAGACTATTGTTAGGGGCGCGGGTGTCGGCATGTAAAAAGAACAGATAGTCGCCACTAGCGCTCTTTGCAGCTGCATTCATTTGTCTCGCTCTTCCTTTAGCGGTCGATAGGCTGAGTACCTGAGGGTAATTTTGGCAAATACTTAAGGTCTGGTCCTCACTACCACCATCTGCCACAATAATTTCACAAGGGCCTTTGAATTGTAAGGCTGCTTCAATAGCGGGAGCTATTTGTTCCGCCTCGTTGAGTGTGGGAATAATAAGACTGGTAAGTGGAAGGGTTTCAGTAGGATTGATGATTGACTATAAACTTAACTGTTGAGGACGATCACCAAAATAGAATTGAACAGCTGCTTGTAATTTTTGCAATTTGGCTTTGCGCTTATCATACAACTTCTTGGCTTGTTCTAAATAGCTGTCATCACTCCCCGCTTGAGTGGCCTCATCAGGCTTGGTGCGCGTCGCTTTATAGGCTTTTTGGGCCTTGCGATATCTGCGTCTGGCCTTTTCATAATGCAATTTGGCACGGACGAGATCAGCCAATAGATTTTTCTTTTTTCGCTTGGGATAGGAGGTGATTTCAAGGAGGATATCGGCAGCAGGAACCTCTAGTTCAACAGCCTCTACCAATCTGCCATCGGCCATTTGGAGCATGGAAATATTGGGGGAATGATTCTCCTTCTTCACCATAATTGATCTAATCTATTATCTATTAACGAAATGTACGAGGTATGTTTCAAAGCGAACTCAATAAAAATAGGGAATTTTTTCTTCAAATGAAAGCCCTGTGGAATCCACTAGCTCTTATTTTTTTACTAAATATATGTAGATTGGATTATTTTTTGATCCGTCTTGAAGGATGAAATCTTGGTTTTATCGCTATTTGTAAGTACCCAAATGTGTCGATCCCGATGAAGTGCTACACAAAAGACTTTTTATTATTTTCGAATTCCTGTATATTCGTTTACACCCCAGCCAATCAGACTTTCTTACACAAAAAGCCTGAACCAATGATTAGATATCACCTATACCTTTGGGTAAGTCTGTTTGCCCTTTTCTCTATACAACTCAACGCTCAAGGCATCCAATTAAGCCCCATTGCAACAGGCTTGAATAACCCTGTAGATATTAGCCACGCAGGGGATGATCGACTGTTTGTGGTAGAAAGATCTGGCTTGATCCGCATTATTACTACAGCAGGTACCGTACTCAGTACACCCTTTTTGGATATTGATGATCGTGTTCGCAATACCAGCGGGCAAAGTGAGCAGGGCTTGCTGGGCTTGGCTTTTCATCCTGATTATGCCAATAATGGCTACTTCTACGTACACTATACTCGAAATAATGGCGATAGCCGAATTGCGCGGTTTCAGGTAGATGCCAATGATCCCAATTTAGCTGACCCCAATTCAGAGTTGACGATTATGGATATCGACCAGCCTTTTTCCAATCACAATGGTGGCGACCTGGCCTTTGGACCCGATTCTTATCTCTACATTGGGCTAGGTGATGGTGGAGCTGGTGGCGACCCTGGTAATCGCTCACAAGACCCCCTTAATTTATTGGGTAAAATGCTACGCATAGACATTGACCAGGGAAATCCTTACAGTATTCCTCCTGACAATCCCTTTGCGGATGAGGATGCTACACTGGATGAGATATGGGCGCTTGGGCTTCGCAATCCTTGGCGCTTTAGCTTTGACCGCCTCACTGGTGATATGTGGATAGGTGATGTGGGACAAGGGGCCTGGGAAGAAATTGATTTTGAGCCAGCTGGTGGCGAGGGCGGGGCCAATTATGGTTGGCGTTGTTATGAGGGAAATACGCCTTTTAATACAGCAGGTTGTAATACGATCGGCACGTATACAGCTCCACTTGAAGTCTATAGTCATGGAGGTTTTAGCCACTGCTCCGTAACGGGTGGTTTTGTTTATCGCGGGGAGCGCTTTCCCAGCTTGCAGGGGCATTATTTTTATGCTGACTATTGTTCTGGAACCGTTTGGCGGCTTCAGCCTGATGGCAATGGGGGATGGACCAATAGCGAAGTAGGCTATTTTCCTACTTTGGGGATTAGTAGTTTTGGAGAAGATGCCAATGGCGAGCTTTACCTGGCCAGCCTGAGCCAAAATACCGTTTATCGAATGGATGTGGAGGCTTGCTTTTTATTTGATATTAACCTGTCTAGTACCAACGAAACTTGTGCAGGGGCTTTGGATGGTAGTATAGCGGTGGAGGTCAGTACTTCGGCAAGTAGCTATTCGATTAATTGGTCAAATGGGGCGACGGGAGAGGAATTGTCAGGACTTGGGGCAGGTGTTTACATGCTCACCGTGACGGATTCAGATGATTGTGAACTAATACGAGAAGTCTGGTTGACCAATAGCAGCCCTGACAATGTGGGGATTGGCTCCATGGGGGAGACGACGGTTTGTGCAGGCGACAGTGTCGTTTTAGTGGCCAATGAAGCACCAGCTGGTTACATATATGAGTGGTATATGGATGATGAAGTGATTGTTGGAGCGAATGAACAGCAGCTAATAGCCACGGCGACGGGCTGGTATTATGTCAAATACATTGATGGCCCTTGCCCTTCTTCCAATACTTCCAATTGGGTAAGGGTTGTGGTCAATGAACTGCCACCAAATCCTTTTGTGGAATTGGATGGAGAGTCGACCATTTGTATGGGGGATAGTGTTCGACTGTTTACAGGACTGGCCCCAGATGGCTACACCCATCGTTGGATGAGCGGTTTGGATACCATTGCCCAGATTGAAGGCGACAGCAGTATATACATTTACAATTCTGGTACTTACTATGTTATTTATGATGGCTTATGTCCTTCTGCCGCTTCTAATTGGGCCACAGTAAATGTCAATCTTCGCGCCCCAAAACCTACGCTTAATCCCGCTGATGAACTCGTGCTTTGCGATGGAGAAAGCCAGCCAATCAGCGCCTTGCTCGCTCCGCTCGACTACAGCTATCAGTGGTACCTCAACGGTCAAGCCATCAATGGCGCCGCACAACAGAATTTAGTCGTAAGCGACACGGGAGCCTACACCTTAATCTACACTGGCGAATGTCCCTCTCCCATTTCTGATCCCGTCATCGTCCGTACTGGTACATCGCCCTCCTTATCGCTACCGCTCATCAGCCCCTTATGCATAGGCGATCTACTCGACCTAAGTCTTCTCAATCCAGAAGACGCAAACGGCGTCCTAGAAGACTATGCCTTTTTCAGTGATTTTCCCTTCGAACCCAGTCAAATGCTAAACGGCTTGATCGAGGTCAACCAATCCACCAATATCTATCTACTAGGCTGGTCTGCCACAGCTTGTCGCGATACCCTAGCCATCAGTATCCCTACCCATCCAGCGCTGGACATCCCTGAAATCCTACAAAACGGAACCACTCTTTCCGTATCGATGGACTACGAAACCTATCAATGGCTCCTAGATGGAATGCCCATCCCTGGTGCCAATGAGGCCAGCTATGTGGTGACCAGCAATGGAACCTACAGCTTAATGATTGGCGATGAATGGGGCTGTACCCAAATAAGCGCTTCTATTGATATGGTCATCACCAATACTACAGCGCTCCCTACTGACTTCGGCCTCCGCCTCTGGCCCAATCCCTTCCAAGAAACCCTGGAACTCGCTTTCACCCAAGCCCCCAATCGCACCCTGCGCTTCCAAATCTGGAATACACTCGGCCAATTGCTTTGGGAAACGAGTATTCCCGAACAGCGTAATTCTTCTGTTCAGCTCAGCCCTTCCCCCTTGGCGCCTGGCCAATATCTCGCCCGTGTGGTCGATGAGGAGGGCCAAATCTACCTATTGCAAAGTGTGCAATTGATGAAGTAGTAGAAACATTAGCGGCTGTCTTGAAACATCAAGACAGCCGCTAAACGAGTTGATAAGCTCAATCTTTTAATTCGATTTAATCAATTTCTTCGTCCTTACCTTTCCATCTATAATCAATTGGCAATAGTAGGCTCCATTAGCCCAATCTTCTGTTGGGAAGCTACTATTGTATTCGCCAGCTACCTGAGATTCATTGGTCAGTTGTTGGACCAGTCGGCCATTATTATCCATAATCTGGATAACAACTTCTGCCTTGTTGGCTAATTCATAGCTGATAAAGACTTCGTTTTGTAGGGGGTTGGGACCTACAGTGAAAGCGCCAGCCAGTAGGGCATCCTGTGTAGAAACAGGAGGTAATCCCACTTCAATCAAATCGCGTTCATAAGCACCATTTCCATGACTAGCGATGCGCAATTTGCGATTGGAAGGTGAGATTTTTAGATCAAAGATCATAACAGCGGTTGGCAATCCTTCCTGATAAGTGCTCCAAGTCGTACCATAATCCTCAGATACATAGACCCCAAGGTCATTTCCTACATAAACGTTATTGGGGAATAGCGGATCGACGATTACGGCATTGGCGGGTACATCAGGCAGGCCATCACTAATATCTGTCCAGTTTTCACCATAATCATTGGTCATAAACACATGCCCAGTACCATAGCCAGAGAAAGTGATGTAGGCAGTAGCTTCATCTGTAGGATCGACGGTAATATCCATTGGGTAGCGATCGGGTAGATCACCAGTGATATTAATGGGGTTAATGCCATCCTTGAGCACATAGACGTTGCCTCTTTGGCTGCCGAGAGGAGCGGTAGCGACATAGACCACATCGCTGTTTTGAGCAGAAATATCCAAGCTCAAAATGGGATTGCCATCCAGCTCTTCATCGTTGTTGACGGCAAACCAGAAATTGCCTGCACTAGGTGTTTTGTACAATTTACTGGCACCTGCATACATAGTAAAGGGATCGCTTTGCGCAATGGCATAAGGAGCGATAAAGGCAATATTTTGTCCATCTGCATCTGGTCCTGCCCAATCCAGGATTTGCCCACCATCTGTTGTCTTAAACATATTTAAATTCTGGTAGGAGATAAAAAAGGTATTGTCATCAGTTGGGTCAACTGCTGTCCAGCTTCCATCACCTCCAAATACTCTGGTCCAGGTTTTGTCGCCATCTAGAAAAATGGTTCCATTATCTTGCAATCCACCAATACAGAAGGTAGAGTCCTGAAAAGAATTGGAAAAACCATTGTAAAACTGTACGGTCTGCATACCACCATTACAAGACTCAAAGCTTAGCCCGCCATCTGTTGTTCGATGAATCCCACCGTCATTAGCGATATAGACAATATCGTGATCTACAGGGTGATAGAGTACATAGTGACAATCAGAGTGTATATAAGAGGGGGGGCCATCTGGTCCTTCTATTGGCGGACTATCAAAACCCAAACCACTACTGGCTCTTTCTGTTAGATTATTGCCTCCATTATTGGAATTCCATACGGAAATACCAATGGCAAATAGTCGATCAGGATCAGTGGGATGTACATCCACATCATGAGCAAACCAGCCCTGCCAACGGGAGTAATCAGTGGTAGAACGAACTTCCCAATTGATTCCAAAATCATCGGAACGGCAAAGCCAAGTGGCCCCATCGTTAAAGCCAAAACCATTTCCGATGCTGGCATAGATCGTGTTGGGCTGCGAAGGAGCCATGCCCAGCATGATCTTACCATTAAAGGCAGTAGGCAAATCGCTGGACATCTTGTCCCAGTTGCTTCCGCCATCTGTTGTTTGGTAGATTCCAAATCCAGGGGAACTAAAGTTGCCACATCCAACCACCACCAAATCGGGATCATCGGGGTGGATTAATAGATCGGTAGCCATGACAACATCCAGTACCTTTGTCCAGTTATCACCAGCATCTGTACTTTTATAGACCCCTTCTGTTGTTGCTGCATATACGATATCGGGATTATCTGGGAAGATACGGATGGCCCATACCCCGTGGTTTTGATTATAAGACCAATCCAGGCTCTTTTCCCAAGTGGCTCCACCATCAGTAGTTTTGAGAATACCTATCCCATAGCTGCCTCGGGTACTGCGGTAAGCTGCTCCTGTTCCCGCTGCTTCGTAGTTGTAAACTTCTCCTGTACCAATGTAGATGGTATTGGAGTCGGCAGGAGCGATAGCGATGGTCCCAACGCCCAAGACTGGAAATCCAGTTTCTACATACTCCCAAGCTGTAGCGCCAACACCTGCTGTGTGACTTCTCCAAAGACCTCCACTAGCGGAGCCTGCATATAGGGTGTTCGGATTGTCGGGGTTGAAAGCCAGGGCTAGGGTACGACCGGAAAAATTTAGTGGTCCCAGGCTTTCCCAGGGTGCTGTTGTGGAGCGATTACTAGCCATTGTCCTACTTTTTTCCCAAGCGGCATAGTGAGCTCTTGCCGGGAATTGCGTATTGGGATAGGCTCGTTGAGCACCAAAGGCAATTAGGGCCTGATAAGCACCTGACAACTCTTCCTCTCTTTCCTGATTGGTAGGGCTATTTGTTTGGAGATAGAGCAGACCTGCGAGGGCCACCAATGCCAAACTAAAGGCCAAAATAAGGGTATTTCTTTTGCGCATAAACGTTCTATTTTTTGCCTTTCAAGTTACTTGATTTTTGTTGATTAAGGGCAATACCTCGATCAACATAATGTGGCAATTATGCGACAAAAGCTTTTGAACAATGTTGGATGATGGGGTACTTGATTAGTAGCTAGGGGGAAAAGGCTGAGCACTTAGCTCAGTTTAGAAAGTTTGACAACTTTGGATTTTACTTTCTTTTGTTTCTTGGATTTGCGATCCACTTTTTTGAGATCCTTAATGGATTTCGATACAGTTTTGGAATTGGTGTTCATAGTATGGATGTTCTAACGCGTGAAATTATAATAAAACTTCAGAGTTGAAACGATCTATAAGGCCCAACTAAAATAGTAAAATTTAATTGAATGTGAATTCTACTGTCGGAAATAATTTGCCAAAAGTTAATTCTTTTGTATTCTTGAGTATTCATTACCCCAAGGTCCAAGTTCATATCCTAACTAACTTGAATCTAAAGGATTCCTCAGGGCTCGTCTTGGGGTTAGTTAAAACAAGCCGCTTTAGCGGTGCCGATTGTGATATTCCAGGGGCAATGTTCCAGAAAAGTTCATTTTGTAAATTCTTACGGGCAAAGGGGTTTTCGCTTTCTTCACCGCGAGAACGACTAAAAGGAAACCAATGAAAACGTACCATCTCCAAGGCTTACTTATCGTTTTGCTACTCTGTTTATCGTCTTGTGCTAATTATCGTCTCAATGTCGGTCCAACTGAAAAAGACAATCTGTTGGAAGAACCTACTGATGGCCAAATCCGTCATACTATGTACCTCATTGGCGATGCTGGTGATGCCAGTCCAGATCAATTATCCCCTGCTCTGGCTCTGTTGGAGCAAAAACTAGCTACTGCTCCCGAGGCCAGCTCCGTCGTGTTTTTAGGAGATAATATCAATCCTGGAGGTATGCCTCCCAAGAGCGAAAAGTCAGCGCGTAAGAAGTCAGAAGATCGCCTGGATGCCCAGCTCAAAATCCTCAAGGATTTCAAAGGCCGACCCGTCTTTATCCCTGGCAATCAGGATTGGCGATATACTGGGCTGAAGGGGCTGAGAAGACAGGAGAAGTACGTTGAGAAGAAACTGAACAAGGGCATTGAAGAGGAAGACGACTGGGAAAATTATTTCTATCCCAATCGCGGTTGTGGCGGGCCCGAGCTCGTCGAGCTGGATGAAAATTTAGTGGTCATCGTCGTTGATTCCCATTGGTTTTTGTCAGATTGGGATAAGGAAACAGAGATCAATGACGGCTGTGATGCCAAGAGCCGCAAAGTCTTTACCTTCAATTTTGAAGAGATGGTGCGCAAAAATCGCAATAAGAACGTAATCATTGCCATGCATCACCCCGTCTACAGCAATGGTAAACACGGCGGTTATTTTACGGCCAAGCAACACCTTTTTCCGCTTACAGAAGTTAATGAAAACCTTTATGTTCCCCTTCCCATTATCGGCAGTTTTAGTGCCTTTTTACGCGGTTTGGTCGGAACTCGTCAGGACATCGCTCATCATCGCTACAAAGAACTCAAGGCATCGGTGATGGCGGCAGCCAAGAAAAATGGCAATTTTATTTTTGCCTCTGGTCACGATCAAAGCCTTCAATATTTTGAAAATGACAATCAGTATTTTATCGTTAGTGGATCGGGGTCGAAGACGGGGCCAGCGCGTTTGGGTAACGGGGCACTTTTTGCCTATGGCCATTCGGGTTTTGCTCAGTTAGACATTTATGAAGATGGGACGACTTGGTTGCAGTTTTGGGCAGTGGGTAAGAATCATCCGCAAGGAGAGGTGGTGTATAGAAAAAAAGTGAGGGGCCCTTTGCAAACCCTGATCTCCGAAGTCCCTGACGAATTTCCAGAATACGATCAATTAGCCGACACCATTTCGACGCGGGTGCTTACCACACCATTAACCAGCAAGGGGGCACTGCACAGTGCCATATTGGGTAAACACTATCGCCATTTGTATTTACACGACTATCAATTTCCCGTTTTACACCTGGATACTTTTCAGGGTGGGGTGACGCCCATCAAAAGGGGTGGGGGAAATCAGACCAATTCCCTACGCCTACTGGATGCTTCAGACCAGCAGTGGGTGATGCGGTCGATGACCAAGGACGCTTCGCGCTTTATTCCTTATCCTTTTAATAAGATCACGGCTGCGCAGTCCATCGTCGAAGATAATTTTCTCTCTACGCATCCTTTTGCCGCCAATGCCGTCCCCTTGATGTCCTCTGCCGTTGGCGTTTATCACGCTAATCCGCGCCTCTTTTACATTCCCAAACAACTGACCCTGGGCACTTATAATGATGTCTATGGCAAGGGGGTGTATCTGGTAGAAGAGCGGGCGGCCAAGGATTGGAGCAATCAACCGAGTTTTGGCAATTCAGAAAAACTGATTGGTACACCAGATGTCGTCGACAAGCTGGCCAAAAATCACAAACACTATATTGATTATGCCTGGGTGGTCAAATCGCGCTTATTTGATATGCTCATTGGCGATTGGGACCGACACGATGATCAGTGGCGTTGGGCCTCTTTTAAAGATGGCGAACGGACCTATTATCGCCCTATTCCCCGAGATCGCGATCAGCCCTTTAGCAAATACGATGGTATGGTCACTGCCATAGCGCGGCTTACCCTGCCTTTTCTCAAACAACTGCAGCCCTATCGCACAAAATTTGGCAATCCCAAATGGGCCAATTATAATGCCCGGCAGTTTGACAAAACTTTTATGATCGGAGCGGAATGGTCCGTCTGGGAAAGGGAAGCTAAGGCCCTACAAGAAAAACTGAGCGATGAGGTCATCGAGACAGCTTTTCGAACCTGGCCCGAAGTAGTTTATAATGATCCCTCGACCAAAGAAATCATGGACATCCTGAAAAGTCGTCGAAATGATTTGATGAACATTGCGAGGAGCCATTATGAGTTGTTGGCCAATATAGTGGATGTGCCAGGGACCAATAAGCGCGATTGGTTTGAGATAGAGCGGCAAGATAGAAACACGATTGTTCGACGCTATGGGATGAGCAAGAAGGGCGAGCGACGAGAATTACTTTTCGAGCGCAATTTCCTGGCGGATGAAACCAAGGAGATTCACCTCTATGGGCTCAATGGCGATGATCGCTTTGAGATCAAGGGTAAGGCCAGTAAAGGGCCTCGCTTGCGTATCATTGGAGGATTGGATGAGGATGAAATCATTGATGAATCCAAAGTCAGTGGCATTTCCAAAAAGACCTGGTTTTACGACAGTGTAGAAGGCAATAAGCTAGAACTTGGTACCGAAGGTCGAAATCGAACGACCAATAATCGGGAGAGTAATATCTACAATCGAAAAGATTATCACTACGAGTACGACTTCGTCATGCCTTTCCCACTAGTGGGGTTTAATCCAGATGATGGCTTTTTGGCGGGATTGAGTACGAGTTTGATCAACTATCAATTCAAAAAATCGCCCTATGGGCAGACCCATTCCTTTTTAGGCACCTTTGCCTTTGCTACGCGGGCCTATAATATCACCTACACTGGCGACTACCTCAATGTATTTGGGCGTTGGGACCTCCTGGTGGATGCTCGTTTTCAGGCCCCTCAATATGTGATCAACTTTTTTGGTTTGGGTAATGAAACCATTCGCGATTTTGATCGCAGCCTCAATTTCTATCGGGTACGGCAAAGCCTCTATCGCGTCAAACCAGCCTTCAAACGCCGTACGGGAGGGGATAATGGCTTTTTCAACTTTGGCCCTTTGGTTGAACGGATAGAAGTGGAAGATACAGATAATCGCTTTATCACCGAGCCTACCAATGGTTTGCCAGAAAATGTCTTTGAATCCAAGTACTACGCAGGAGCGGAGATGGGCTTTTCCTATGAGAATGTGGACAATCTACAAATGACCACCCGTGGGCTTCGCTTCCATTCCAGCCTGGCTTGGCGCCAGGATTTGGAGGACAGCGATCGGCAGAATACCCATTTAAGTGGGGAGCTGACCATTTACCAAAGCTTAAGTCCTTCCGATCGCATCATCTTTGCTACCCGAATTGGTGCGGCGCATAATTTTGATGACTTTGAGTTTTTCCAGGCGGCTATCTTGGGCGGAACGACCAATCTGCGAGGCTATAATGCCCAACGCTTTTATGGAAAGACGAGTTTTTACCACAATCTAGATTTGCGCATCAAGCTCTTTACCCTCAACAATAATGTCCTGCCTTTTTCCGTGGGTATGAATGGAGGATTTGACTATGGGCGGGTCTGGATCGAGGAAGAAGACTCTTCGGATTGGCACCACAGCTTTGGTGGTGGGCTTTGGTTGTCGCCCATTGATTTTATCGTTTTGAACTTCGAATTATTTCGGGCAGAAGAGATTACGCGGTTTACTTTTGGCTTAGGCTATTCTTTTTAATCGGGGTTTACACTATTTTTGTAAAAAACCACGAATCCATCAAGGAGAATTTCAATAGCAAAGCGCAACAAAAGCTTTTGGGCTTCTACGATTTTCCCTTTATTTCCAAATTGAGTTTTTTACCCCTCATCAATCATTGGAAAAAAAGGGTCAATAGTCGGAATGCAGCCGAAGCCTTGCTTGCCCAAACCATCATCAAACGATTGGACGGCTGTCTGGAATTTCAAACGCCCATTCAGGACAATGAGCTATTGACCCAACACTGGGATTTTGTCGAACTCCTCCTCACGGGTATCTTACCCCTGGCCTATCACGAAAGTCAGTTGACCCTCATCGTTCGGCCCTTTACCCTAAATGGCTTTTATCAAACCAGTGCTTTGAGGCGATTGATCGAGCAATCGGGGATGACCCTGACCATCAATAAAGAGGGCGCCTTGGTGCGAGAGACCATGATCATTCGGGCCTGTTGTATGATTCTCAATGCTTTTTATGGGCAAACGATTCGAGTAAATCTTCCCATTATTTTCACCTCTCAGCTTAAAGATCGGGCTGTAGAGTGTCATTACAAAACTGAGTTGATCACCGATTTTGTCGAAATCAGAAAGCGCCGCCCGCTAAAACCCCTGACGCAAAAGAAAATCAATCGACTCATGGCCAATCTCAAAGATTTGGATCAGTGGTTGGAGGCGGTGCCACCAGAGAATTTTGAATTCCACGGATTGGTTCGGGTGAACTTGGTGGATGTGACAGAAGAGGAAGCACTCTCCCGACTCAAGCGCGGATTGATGGAGAGAGACGCCGTAGTGGCGATAGATAATATTCGCGAATTGGAGAAACAACTACAGGTCTATTTTAACCTCCCCGATCTGCGACTTGGGATCACTGCTCTGGACTATCCTGGCAAAACCAGATTGCCCCATCGCTTCCAAATGCGCCACGATTTACTCGATAAACAACAGCACGACCTACTAGGCAGAGCTTTTAAAGGCTCCATATACGAACAAGCCTGTCAGCTAAAAGCCCCTTTGGTCATCGCTGATTTGCAACAAATGGCGCTAGTCGGCCCCTTAGAACAACACCTTTTAGAAGCAGGTTTTCGGAGTTTGATTATTGTCCCTTTAATGGATCAAAAACAGCGCATCATAGGATTATTTGAACTAGGGGCCTATCGGCCTTATGAGTTGAATAATTTTGTCGCTTTAAAGCTAGAAGAGGTTCGTCCGCTTTTTCGCACCGCTCTGCACCGAAGTCGGGTAGAGGTAGATAATGAAATAGATGCCATCATCAGATCGCATTATACTAGTCTGCATCCCAGTATAGAATGGAAATTTAAAGAAGCTTCCTTTGATCTGTTGCAAAGACGAGCAAAGGAAGGTCCTAATGCTCGAAT
>JBCBDH010000011.1:0-23604 GCA_038529855.1 Bacteroidota bacterium
GATAAAGTTTGATGAGAAGTCAGAGAAAACATTCCTTACCTAACATTACGCTTTATCCAAATAAGCCTTCTCTGGGTTTTATTTGCAAAGGCAAAGTGATATTTTTCCGTTATCATGTTGAAGAACTTTAAAGTCAATGTCGCCGCTCGTATCCTATTCCTGATCATTTTGGTCCTGGCCTTGGTCTATTTTCTTCAGAATACCGAATTCTACATCACCATGTTTATCTTGTTGATTCTGATTATCATCAGCTTTGTAGGGCTTATCCGTTATGTAGATCAGACCAACCGCGATTTTACTGCTTTCCTTCTGGGGATCAAATACGAAGACTTCTCAGCGACCTATTCTGGTTATCACAAAGGCAAAACCTTTGGCGACCTCTACGAAGCCTTTAACCAGATCAATAAAAAGTTTTTGGATATCCGTTCGGAAACAGAAGCCCACTTCCAATACCTGCAAACGGTAGTCGAACACGTCAATGTAGGCTTGCTTTGTTTGGATGAGCAGGGAGAAGTGGCCTTGATGAACAAGGGATTGGCCAAATTGCTAAAAAAGCCCTACATGCGCAGTGTAAAGGATTTGCAATTGATCAATGAGCAGCTTTACCAAACTGTGGCAAAAATACAAGCTGGCGAAAGAGAATTAATCAAAGTGGTCATTCAGGACCAACTCTCTCAAATCGCCCTACGGGCTACCGAGTTCAAACTGAAAAATGAACAATTCAAATTGGTGTCGATGCAAAACATCAAAAGCGAATTGGAAGAACAAGAACTCGATGCCTGGCAAAAACTAATTCGCATCCTTACCCATGAGATCATGAATTCGGTTGCTCCCATCTTCTCGCTGTCTTCCACAATCAATGATCTAATAGCCGTCAATCGACAAGAATTAGGCGAAGAGGACATCCAAGATATTCGCGATGCCATTGGGGCCATTAGCAAAAGAAGTCAAGGCTTACTTGGCTTTACAGAAACCTATCGCAACCTTACCCGCATCCCTATCCCAAAGATACGCTCGGTCAACGCCCATCAATTGATCAAGCGGATTTATGTATTGCTCAAACCCGTTTTTACTGAACAACAGATTCAAGTTGATCTGGTCCTGCCCTCTTCTGAAATCTTTTTTCAGGTCGATGCTGAACTCATCGAACAGGTCATGATCAATTTAATAAAAAACGCGATTGATGCGCTGAAAGGCCAAACGGATGCGCAGATAAAGATCATCCTGCAAAAGACTGCGACGAGCACAACTATTAAAGTGAGTGATAATGGGCCTGGAATTTCGGAAGAGGTAATGGAGCAAATTTTTGTTCCCTTTTTTACGACCAAGCAAGAGGGTTCAGGTATTGGCCTGAGTCTTTCCCGGCAAATTATGCGGATGCACAAGGGGAGTATCAATGTGCAGTCAGCAGAGGGGAGCGGGACGATATTTGAACTGATCTTTTAACTCAGATTAAGCCGCGCGACTTGAGTTCCAAGTATTTATTGACGGTATTCATAGAAAGGTCCTCTGGACGAGTGAGCACCGCCTGAATACCAAATTGCTTGAGTTTTTGTACCATCTGTGCCTTTTCAGAAATAAACTGCTGGGCAATGGTTTGCAAATAGATCTCCTCTGTTGTCTTCACCTGCTTTTTTACAAAATCTTTGACCTCTGTATTTTCAAAAAAGACCACAACGAGTAGGTGCAGATTATTGATGCGTCGCAAAATGGGAAGCACCCGTTCTAGTGCATAAGTACTCTCAAAATTGGTGAAAAGTAAGAGTAGGCTGCGCCCTTTGATGAGTCGACGAGCGGATTGAAAAAGCAGTTCGTAATTGGCTTCCAAGGGCCGTTCTTTTTCGCGATACAAGGCCGTGATGATTTTATTGAGCTGCTGTGGCCGACCATCGGCCTTAAGCGTAGTCCCAATTTTATCGGAAAAGGTCAATAGCCCAGCGCGATCGTGTTTGCGCAAGATGATATTGGATAAGACCAAGCTGGTATTGATGGCATAGTCCATAAGGCTTAGCCCATTAAAAGGCATCTTCATAGCCCGACTCTTGTCAATGATGCAATAGATTTGCTGAGCGCGTTCGTCCTCATATTGATTGACCATGAGCTGCGCCCGCCTACTGCTGGCCTTCCAGTTGATGCTCCTGAAATCATCGCCCCGAACATAATTTTTGATCTGTTCGAATTCATAACTATGCCCCAGGCGCCGCATCTTTTTGATGCCTTGCCAATGACTAATGCGATCAAAGGCACGCATCTCGTATTGCTTCATTTGGATGATAGAAGGATAAACGGCAACCGTCATTGGATAGCGATGCTGAATTCGCCGTTGCACCAAACCGATCTGAGTGGATAAAAATAAATTGACCTGACCAAAGGCATACTCTCCACGTTCCAATGGACGGATGTAATAGCTTAATACTTTTTCCTCCTGTTCTTTCAAATGCACAGAGATACCAAAATCCCTCTGTTGTAATTGGATGGGTAGTTCATCAATCACATGGACATCTAAAGCTCGCCCTGATTCATTGCTCAACTCCAACTTCACGACATTATCATCCCCCAGAGAAAAGACCTTGGGCAATCGCCGTCGACATTTGACAATGATATTGGTATTAAACAACATCAGCCCATCAAAAATCACTAGGGCTAAGGTCAATACCAATATGGTTTGAGCCACTGGGAAAAGCCAGCCTATTGGGAAAGCTGCCACAAAAATCGCAATGATCAAACCAAAGGCGACAAAGAAACGCGGAGTGAGATAAAGATTTTTCAATACAACAAATTTTAGCGAGGTACTTCTACTTTCTTAATGATATCATTGATCACACTTTTTGCATCGTAGCCCTCCATTTCTCTTTCTGGGGTGAGGATGACGCGGTGGTTGAGAACTGGATAGGCAACGTACTGAATGTCATCAGGGGTCACAAAATCGCGGCCATTAATCGCGGCCATGGCTTTGGCAGATTTCATGATGGCCAAAGAGGCTCTTGGAGAAGCACCGAGAAATAAATCCCCATTATTGCGCGATTGGTGAACGATCTCAGCGATGTAGTCGAGCAGCTCGTCGCGGATGCCAACTTGCTCAATAAGGTCTTGACATTGCTTGAGTTCCTGAACGGAGAGGACGGCTTGTACGTTTTCCTTTTGTGTCATCTTGAAGTCCTTGCGGAAATGGCGTAGAATGCGTTTTTCCTCTTCCAGATCGGGATACTGCATATTGATCTTGAAGAGGAAGCGGTCAAGCTGTGCCTCTGGAAGTTTGTAGGTGCCTTCTTGTTCAATAGGGTTTTGAGTAGCGACTACAAAGAAGGGGAACTCCATGGTGTAGGTTGCTCCATCAACTGTTACTTGCTGTTCTTCCATGACCTCAAATAGGGCAGCTTGTGTCTTGGCTGGTGATCGGTTAATCTCGTCAATCAAAATGATGTTGGAGAAGATAGGACCCTGGTTAAAAGAAAACGCTGAATCCTTGAGGTTGAAAATATTGGTTCCAACGACATCGGTCGGCATCAGGTCTGGCGTAAATTGTATCCGTGCAAATCCCGCGTCAAGGGTTTGAGCAATCATCTTTGCGGTTAGGGTTTTGGCAATTCCAGGGACGCCTTCAATCAGTACATGCCCACCCGCGAGCAGAGCGGTCAGCAATAATTCGATCATCTCTTCTTGACCAATGATGACCCGAGCCAATTCCGTTTTTACCTTATCAACAGATTTTTCGACCAGGGATAGGTCCAGGCGATTTTGCTGCCATTGGGGCACGAGGACTTCCTCAACAGTCGCTTGGTCCTCTACCGTGTTTGCTCCACTTTCTTCTGTACCTGCTAAAGGAATGTCATTAGTGTCAATGGGATCGGCTGATTCTTTATTTTCAGGTTGATTAAGATCGTCTATTTGCATGTGCTTTTAATTGATTTTTGCAGGTGAAGAACTTAGTGAACATAGTTGAAAAAATAAGGACCGAAGTGAATATTTATTTACACTGTTTATAAAATTGATCCATTATTAAGTGAAACTCAATCAAGGTTTTTTCCGAAACGAATTTCGAACTGTTGATGTTCTTATTAATTAGTAAAATCTTATCGATAATATTTCTGGACACCTCTGAATGCGAAGCCAGCTTTTGTGCAAAAGGCTCATCCAATTCGGATGTAGACAAATGATAGCGCTCGCGGATATAGGCTAGGAATAACTTCATTTTTTGTAAAGACAGTTTTCGATGGTCCTGCCGCATAAAATATAAAGAACCAATAGTCGAGATAAAATCCATCGAACTATTGGTATTTGGGGCCAATACAGGAATGATACGCTGACGGCGCCTCGCCCCAAAGAAAAGATACAATACAACCATCACTAAGGCAATGTACCAGGCCCAGGCCAAGGGAGCTTGCGCCAGAATATATTGCAAAGGACTGTTACTGGAAAGCCGCCCTCCGCTTTCCCGATCACTTCGCGATTCATTGATTCGTCGGCTGACTTCTTCAGATACTCGGTTTGCTCCATCCCAATAGATCGCTCCAGCTTTCAAATGGGAAAAAACCTTCCCTACATAACTCAAGCCTGGTCGGTCGAGTAGTTGGAAATTGGAAAAGGCAAGGGGATTGGTATGCAGATAAAAAGTGCCTTCGCCATATGCGATTTGGGCAAAATTGACCTTTGAGCTATCTATGGTACCCAATTCAATTAAGCTGCTGTCTCCATCACAAAAATAAATGCTGTCAATAAAATGCCAGCGATAGGCGATGGGCTTGTGCTGATAGATAAACTGGTATTTATAACCACCGTCTACTTCTTTTAAATTGTTGTGGACCAAATTGAGCTGTACGGAGGTATCTCTAAAATCGTAGTAATCATCCCAATAATAACCGCCACATACCTTGGGATAAATCTCGTCCATCAAATCGGCAGAAATGCTTTTACTAGAAATAAACGCCTGATTACCTCCCTCCACAAAACGGAGCAATTGGTCGACCTCCACACTATCCAGATATAGGCCCTCTCCTACAAAAATATAATTGGCCGTTTGGCTGGTTTGGGCAGGGAGCTCCTTTCCCAAGTCCGTATTAATGAGTCGAAAGCGTTCGCCAGGATAGCGCTTGCTTAGCAATTCGTAGATCACATGGGTGCCATAAGGGTCTTTATACTCCTGATCATAGGTTTCCGCCCAGGTGTACTTGGAAGACCATTCTCGGCTCAATACAAAAAAGAGCAAGAGTAAAACGGCTGCAGAGCCAAAGATATAAATGGCTTTTTTCTTATCCATAATGGGCGAATCTAGCTGTTGGCGGCCACTGCCTTATTGTTTCGGGCAGCTTTGATCAAAGCTAGAAATTTAGGTTTTAATGCATTAAAATCTTGTTTGGGTAGTTGGTGATTGCCATACCAAACGCGTTCAAAAATTCGCGTAGCTTCGCGGAAAGCACCTGAAAGTGGCGTAGCTTTTAATTCTCGGTAATAATCCCGATTGGTCTTTTCCCGCTTCCAGCGGATGAGTTCACTCAAGGACAATTCCTTGATTACCGCCAAATAATAAAGGCGAATGGCCAAGGTATAATCGCCTTGTGCCAATGCCTGTTGGATATATAGATCCAAATCTGATTCGTGGATTTCCTCTTCGATTTGTTCAATCGTTCCTCGAGAAACTACCTTGGGGATTTTGCGATTGGGTTTGAGCACTAGGCTTTTGCCCAATAGGCGATAGGCCAGGAAGACCACCAGGGTAATAACCAGCAAAATGAAAAGGATTTTGTAGAAATTGACCCAGGAGGCTTGTCGGGCTTTTTCAGCAGCATCCTCATCTTGGAGTAAATAATCTCGCTCGCTATTGCTATACGCTCTACCAATGCCCTCTCCTTCGTCCTCATCTACACCCTTGTCATTATTGACAAAAGCCCTACTGTAATCAATCCCCTCAATAGCTGCCTGCCAATCGTCCTTGGAAAAGGCCTGCTCCTGAATAGGAGAATTCTGATAGGTACTCCTTTGGTCGCTTTCTTGCGAAAGCCCTAAACTGCTACTACCGATAAAAAAAGCGATGATGAAAAATAGTCTCATTGGTCTTAGTTCTCTTTCTCTAAGCCTTGTATCCGCTGGGTTTGCCCAATCTGCTCAATGCGCCGCTGTAGACTAGGGGCCTCTTTGATTTCCAGAAGGCTATGATATAAAAGCCCCGTACCCAAAAGTAACAAACTAAAGATCATATGGATGGCTGTCATGGAGAAAAAAGTGAGCAATACTGCCCCTAATTGGTCCAGTGCTGCCTGGTCTAAAGTCAGATTCCAACTGATCAGGTCAATGTAAAACCAGAATAGAAAGGAATCCATGATATTGTAAAACAGCAAGCCAAGACTCAGCAAAATAAAAGATAAGCCCAGCTGCTGATCGTAGTTAAAGAATAGATCAAATGATCGCTCGTACTGTCCAGAAATCAGATGAAACATGCGCCGTATTGCCGCTAATGGCCCAAGCCGCTCCTCAAATTGGATATACCCCCAAAGCAGGATCGAAGGTAGAACGATCAGGAATCCTAAAATAATGTATAGGTTTGACGGAAGCGTCAATAAAAGGGTAGCCCCACCAACCATAAGCATTTTAATAAAATCAATTATCCTTTCCCTGTTGGTAAAGCTCCGATTGGCCTTATCAGGGTGGCTTTTGTGCAATAGAGAAAAACTGACATAAGCACTTAGCCCAATTAATACCATATTGATGACGGGGAGTAAGGGAATATCTTGGTGAAAAAAGAATTGTGGAAAATTGCGAATGGAACTGAATAGCTCCCCCTGAAACAAGAACAAGGCGGCAGGTAGTTCATCTGCAGTCAAAAAGGCAGCCAAGCAATAAAGGCCAGCCGCTGAGAAAGACCAAAGCATAAAGGCTCCAAAATGCTTTCGATAAACCAAAAAGATATCAGCAAAGATCTCTCCTGAGTTTTTGATCTGACTAAAATCTACGGCTTGCTGACGGTCAGGAGGTAATTGGGTATCCAATACTGGAGACCGAAATCCGCGGCGGGCCAATTGCATGGGATACCATACAAAGTAGAGTAAGACAAAACTTAGGCAAAGAAAAATAAATAAGGCGCGTATAACATCTGGCGTATCCGTATAGCGAGTCAGATAACCTTCAATAATACCTGCGGCAATAATTAATGGCGCGATACCTACCATGATCTTCAAACCCCGCCGCGCTGATATTTGAAAAGCCTGTATACGCGTAAGCGTACCAGGAAAAACCAAGCCCTTTCCCATCGTCAAACCCGCTGCCCCCGCAATGATAATGGCCGATATTTCCAAGGTGCCATGTATCCAGATCGTTAGAAAGGATTCCAGAAAAACCCCTTGCTCTAAAAAGAAGTACTGAAAAGCCCCCACCATAATACCATTACTAACCATAATGGCCGCCGTTCCTACACCATAAAAGACCCCTAATATAAAGGTCAGAAATGCAACAAATAGATTATTGGCGGTAATGCCTAGGGCCATCCCAAATTCGCCCCGCTGCTTGTAAACCGCCATTGGGTCACCTGACTCGATGTTCTCCAGTGTCATCTCTACATAATTATCTCCAAGGATAACGGCGGGAAACTCAGGGTCCATCGCGCTAGAAAGCGCTCCAATAGCAAAGGAAATCGCAAAGATGAAAAGAGAAAGCTGGAACTCTGACTTGGCCTCGTAAACCAGCCTGGGCAGCTCGTCGGTCCAGAAGCCAGTGAGCCGTCCCAATTGGGTGCGTTTATTTTTGTAAATTTGATAGAAGATCTGTTGGGCCAGATTATTGAGGTAAACCCGAACAGAGCGGTTGGGGTAAAAGGTGCGGGAATAGGATAAATCGTCTGTAATTTGTATGAAGAGGTTGTTTAATTTATCTGGGTCTGTATCTTTGCGATCCAGAGTTTGCTCAAACTCCTTCCACTTCTCCTTGTTTTGCTTGATAAAACTCGTTTCACGCATGAGGTAGGTAATAATTTCACAGTAAGCTCTTAATTTTTTTGTATAAAAACAAGTTGTAATTTAACAGGTCTTTTACAAAATAAAAAGGCCGCTCCAAATTATGCGAAGCATTGAAATCCGTACAACGCAGAATGTTACTATCGAGTATGAGCTGGCCTCATTGCGAGAGCGATTTTTTGCTTTCATGATTGATCTTTTGATCGTGATGGTCGTCTTTTTGGTCATCGCCATCGCTATGCTCAGCACGATTGCTGGAGTCATCGAGGAGTCCTTTGCTGGAGGCTATGTATTGTTTACGCTACTTCCTATCGCCCTGTTTATCCTCTACCAATTGTTTTCTGAGATTTTGGCAGATGGGCAGTCTTGGGGAAAAAAAGTCATTGGCATAAAGGTGGTCCGCCTCGATGGACAAGAGCCAGGCTTGAGCGATTACTTGCTGCGTGCTGTTTTTCACCTGGTCGATACGATCTTCTCTATGGGAATCGTCGCTTCCCTACTGGTCAGCTCCTCCGCCAAAAGCCAGCGGCTTGGCGATCTAACGGCCAATACCACCGTCATTCGAATTCGCTTTAATCTTCGTTTTCAACTGGAAGATATCCTCAAAATCAATACGCTTGACGATTACGAACCGACCTACCCAGATGTTCGCCAACTGAGTGAAAAAGATATGCTCCTCATCAAAACCATTATCTCTCGCTACCGCAGATATCCCAATGAAGCACATCGAAAAAGCGTAGACGATTTGGTGAAGCGGCTAAGTGATATACTAGGCGTTAGCGATCGACCCAATAATAAGATAGAATTTTTGAAGACCCTCATTCGGGATTATATTGTACTGACGAGATAAAGAAATGGCCAGAAAAAAGAAAACCATCAAATCCGTTACCATCACAGGGATTGCAGATAAGGGGAAAGCCGTTGGTAGGGCTGATGATGGGCGAGTTGTTTTTGTACAGGATGTTGTTCCTGGCGACGTAGTAGATGTGTTGGTATTGCGCAAAAAGAAGGGCGTCATGCAAGGGGTTCCCACTGCCTTTCACCACTATTCTAAAGAGCGAATCTTGCCCTTATGTGAGCATTTTGGGGTCTGTGGAGGTTGTAAATGGCAACATTTTACCTATTCTGGTCAGATTGCCAATAAGGAACAAGTCGTTCGCGATGCTATCCAGCGAATTGCCAAGGTTCAAGCACAGGAGTTTTTGCCCATCCTGGGTGCAGAATCCGTCAAGGACTATCGCAATAAAATGGAGTTTACCTTTTCCAATAAGCGCTGGTTGACTAGAGAGGAGCTCGATTCTGATATTTCCAATATTGAAGATGTCCTGGGTTTTCACCGCGCGGGGGCTTTTGACAAAATTGTCAATATCCAGCATTGCCAAATCCAAGGGGGGGCAGCGAATGGCATTCGAAATGGCTTGCGGGAAATAGCTATTTCGCAAGACCTGGATTTTTTTGATATCCGCCAAAAGGAGGGCTATTTGCGCAATGTGGTGATCAGAAATTCGACCATTGGAGAGGTAATGGTCCTTTTTTCCTTTCATTATGAAGATCAGATGCAAAGAGAGCGCTATTTGGAAGAAGTATTACGTCGCTTTCCACAAATCACCAGTCTGTATTACTGCATCAATCCCAAAGTCAACGACTTTATCCTTGATTTGGAAATGGTCAATTATTATGGCCCTGGTTACATAGAAGAGATGCTGGGTGAGGTGCGTTTTCGCATTGGTCCCAAATCCTTTTTCCAAACCAACACCCGACAAGCGGTTCGCCTTTTCAACGTAGTTCGGGATTTTGCGGGGCTTAGTGGAGAGGAAAATGTGTATGATTTGTATACGGGAATTGGGAGTATTGCCTTGTATTTGGCCAAAAGCTGTAAACAGGTAGTGGGGATCGAAGAGGTGGGATTGGCTATTGAAGATGCAAAAATAAATGCCCAGCTCAATGAGGCAAAGAATACCATTTTTTATGCTGGAGATGTCAAAGACATACTAACCAAAGCTTTTGCCGAACAACATGGTCGGCCAGATGTTTTGATTACCGATCCTCCAAGAGCGGGGATGCACAAAGAAGTGGTCTCCATGCTTTTGGAATTAGAGTCCCCGAAAGTAGTTTATGTAAGTTGTAATCCAGCTACACAAGCCAGAGACATCCAACTGCTCAACCAAAAATACGATTTATTAAAAATTCAGCCGGTCGATATGTTTCCTCATACCCATCACATCGAATCTGTCGCTTTGTTGGGTCTAAGGACGAACTAGTCCTTGCAAGAACAGATTGGCTCAATGTAGGAAGATGAACGAATTTTTTCCGATAGAAGATCTAGAGACCAAAATGCTGCGCTACAAACCTATGATGGTCGCTGCCGTAGATACCATTCTCGATCAAGAGGTTTCTCAGTATCCCATCCTCATCATCTATCAAGAAACCACTGTAGATATAGGAATTTTGCTCTCTGATCGTAGTCAAACCTCAGGAGAATGGTCGGTCAATGCTTCTACTTTAGAGGAATTTGTTGCCCGTCAAGTGATTACACCAGATAAAGTCGATGATTTCAAGCGTGTTTACAAGGACCCCGAGACTTATATCTGCATCTTTGTGCTCAGCGAAATTGGTGCAACATTTGTATTTATACCTCGTAATTGAAATAAGATAGGTCCGGTCTGTTCGATTTGGAGCTTTCTTGCATTTGATAGGGTATAAATTGTGAATATTTTGGATAGTTACTTAAATAGAGCCGGTGGTCATATGATGAGCGGCGGACCATCTTCCGAGAAATCTACACTCATGTACGAGGATAAGTCCAATTACGAAACCTATAACAATGTTCTCCTGATTGAGGATAATCCAGGAGATGCGCGTTTGGTGGAATTGTTATTGGGCGAATCGGATTTGCTAAACTGCAAGATCACCAATAAAACAACATTAGCTGATGGGATGGAGGCCCTGGCCGAAGGCGATTATGCCGCTATCCTACTCGATTTGACGCTTCCCGATAGCCGAGGCTTTGAGACCTTGGAGAAGCTACTGGAAAAATTTCCCGATAATAATGTCATTGTCCTGACTGGACTTTCTGACAAAAGCCTGGGGATCAATGCCGTAAAGGCAGGCGCACAGGACTTCTTGATCAAAGGCGCTTTTGATTCGGATTTGCTCGCTAAGTCGCTTCGCTATTCCATCGAACGAAGCAGTGTCTTGCAGCGATTGGAGGAATCCCAGCGCATTGCCCACATTGGCAACTGGGAATACGACCCCGATACCAAAGTATTTACTGCTTCTGACGAGGTCTATCGAATATTTGGCTACACGGCCCGCAAAACGATCTTTACTGCCGAACATCTCGAAGATGAATCCTCTCCAGTTTACATCTTTAAGCAAATTCTCGATGAAACCCTCATCGAGAAAGACATCAAAAAAGACATTCAGATACAGCAGCTCAACGGCTTATCGCGATACATCTTTATCCAATGTCGAATTAATAAAAATACCCGCGGTAAGACGGTATTGAATGGCATCGTTCAGGACATCACAGAGCGCAAATTGGCCGAACAGGAAATGGTCAAGAGCCAGGAGCGATATGAAGATATTTTTACCAATTCCAAAGATGCCATCTATATCTGTACGTTGGATGGAAGATTGGTGGATTTTAATAATGCAACAGCCGAATTGTTGGATTATACAGTAGAGGAACTTCGGGAAATGGACAATGTCCACCGCCTCTTCCAAAGTAATCCCAATGAGGAATACTTCCTCGATCAAATCGTCAATAATAAGGCCGTTCAGGATATTGAGTTGGTCATCGAGCGCCGCACGGGCGACAAGCGCTATTGCATGTTGACGGCCAATCTCTACGATGCTGATGATTTTGTAGGCTATAATGGTATCCTTCGCGACATTACGGAGCGAAAGCAGGCGGAGGAGCTGCGCAAAGCACGCGATCTGGCCCAGCAATCGGCTAAGATGAAAGAGCAATTCATTGCCAGTATCAGCCACGAGATGCGTACACCAATGAATGCTGTATTGGGAATGAGCAATTTGCTGATCAAAACCAAGCTAGACAAAGAGCAATACAATTACATCAGTTCCATCAAACAGTCCTCGGAAATACTTTTGGGAATCATCAATGATATTCTCGAGATTTCGACACTGGAAAATGGTAAGATCAAGTTTGAGCACAAGGTATTTGACCTACCCGAATTGCTCGACAACCTGATCAATGTGATGAACTATAAGACCACGGAGAAAGATATTTTTATTGCACTGAATGTAGACGAGCAATTGCCACAGTACATCATCGGGGATAAACTACGCCTCAACCAGATTTTGTACAATCTCGTGGGAAATGCTGTAAAATTTACAGATGTAGGCTCTGTGAAAATCTCTACGCATATGCTGCGTAAAGACAATGAAAAGGTCCACATCAAATTTGAAGTACGAGACACAGGAATTGGTATTCCAAAGGATAAATTAGAGGCTATTTTTGAGACCTTTACACGCATTCGTACCAAGGATCGGATTTATGAAGGAACAGGACTGGGCTTGTCGATTGCCAAAAACCTGGTGCAGCAGCAGGAAGGAAGAATGGGCGTAGAAAGCGAACTGGGCGTAGGCTCTTGTTTCTATTTTGAGATGACCTTTGACATTGCAGATGCCACCGCAGTAGAAAATATTGCACCAGCTGATGAAGATACTGATCTACAGGTAATGAACGGCGGAAAATTCCGTCTACTATTAGTCGAAGACCACAAGATGAACCAATTGGTAGCCCGCAAGACCCTGGAGCGCCAGTACGAAGACCAGATCGAACTAACGATTGCAGATAATGGACAGAAAGCTATCGATATTCTCCACGAGAAAAGTTTTGATATTATCTTAATGGATATTCAGATGCCCATTATGGATGGTTACGAAACTACCGCATATATTAGAGAAAAGATGCCGACAAATATTGCGCGTACCCCGATTTTGGCCATGACCGCCCATGCCCATATCTCCAAAGATGAAAAATTCAAAGAGTATGGTATGGATGATTTTGTCCTCAAACCATTTGAACCCAATCAATTATTTTCCAAAATTGCAAAATATACAAACCGGAGAGATGATCACAATGAATGATAACGCCTACAACTACGTCAATCTCGATTATCTGGATATGATGTCTGACGGAGATGATGAAATGAAAAAGGTCATGCTCGATATGCTATTTGAAGAGCTTCCCGAAGAAGTGAGCAAAATGCGCTCGCTGCTTCAGTCCCGTGATATCAAAGAACTGGGGGCAGTAAGTCACAAGATGAAATCCACCCTGGCTTTTGTAGGCAACCCAGAAATGACCGATGCCAACAAGCAGATAGAAGAACTCGCGAAGTCAGATTCGGAGAGTGATCAATTCTCGGGGCTGATCCATATTTTGGAAGAATTAATCCCCAAGGCGATTGCTGAATTAAAGCGCGAATATGCCCGCATTTAGGGCGCCAAACTTGGTCGGAAGGGAATCGAAAGACCCCATTACAAATATCGGATTTTCTTTATATCTTTACCCTACAACAATGCCGTGTTGTAGCAGCTAAATTAGCGTTTAACTGAAAGATAGATCAAGATTTATGAAGATATTAATTTGCGAAGATGAAGAGATTATGCTAACTGCGCTTGAGTTTCGTCTTCGTAAGCAAGGCTTCGAGGTGATGCTCGCAGAGGATGGTAGACAAGCTGTGAAAAAAGTCCAGGAAGAAAATCCCGATATTCTCGTTGCTGATATTATGATGCCTCATGTCACTGGGCTGGAACTGATCAATTTTATTCGCAAAGATTTGAAAAGCAGCCTACCCATCATCATTATTTCTGCACTCGAACACGATGATGTCGTTTTAGAGGCTTTTCAATTAGGGGCAACAGATTTTATCACCAAACCTTTCAAACCTAACGAACTAATTCTGCGTATAAAACGCATAATACAGGAGATGAACCCCGCATAGATCATTCCTATATGAGTCATTGGCAGGGTAAGCCTCCAATCACACCATCAACGACTACTTAATTATGAAAGGTATTATCCTCGCAGGGGGACTGGGGACGCGTTTACATCCCCTTACATTGGCGGTTAGTAAGCAGCTGATGCCCGTATATGACAAACCAATGATCTACTATCCCCTATCTACGCTCATGTCGGCAGGTATTCGAGATATATTAATCATTTCAACACCACAGGATCTCCCAAATTTCTGGAAACTACTTGGCGATGGCCAGCAGATCGGCTGTAATTTTTCCTACAAGGAACAACATATTCCAAACGGTCTTGCACAGGCATTTGTCCTGGGGGAGTCTTTTATTGGCGATTCAGCCGCTGCTTTGATTTTAGGAGATAATATCTTCTACGGAGCGGGTATGAAGGAGCTGTTGCAAGAAAGTGCCGATCCAGATGGAGGCGTTGTATTTGCTTATCCCGTTGCTGATCCAGAGCGATATGGGGTTGTGGAATTTGATGATCAATTTAATGCGATCAGTATTGAAGAAAAGCCTTCTCAGCCCAAATCCAATTATGCCGTCCCTGGTTTATATTTCTATGATAATGAAGTCATCGAAATAGCCAAAAATCTAAAGCCCAGTGCTCGTGGAGAGTACGAAATTACAGATGTTAATAAGCATTATCTAGCTGCTGGAAAGCTCAAAGTAGGGGTATTGGGCCGCGGTGTGGCCTGGTTGGATACTGGAACCCATAAATCCTTGATCCAAGCTGGTCAATTTATCGAAGTCATCGAAGAGCGCCAGGGCTTAAAGATTGGCTGTATTGAAGAAGTGGCCTATGAGATGGGATTCATTGATGCAGAACAGCTAGAGCGTCTTGGCGATAAATACCGCAAAAGTGGCTATGGAGAATATTTGCTTCGCCTACTCAAAATGTAATAGCTATCTTCGCAGTTAGATGAAAAAATTGCGCCGCCTCCTATTTCGATTAATTGGACTGAGCCTCCTGGTGGTCACCGCTTTGATAGGCTTTAATACCTTTAATTATACCAGTCGGCAAATTGAAGTTGCCCCAGTGGCTAAAATCTCTATTGACGATTTGGCCATTCAGCGCCTAGCGGAGGCGACGCGCATTCCCACCGTTTCTTTTGAAGATCGGATTGATACAGCCGCCTTTCTCGCATTCAATACCTTTTTGGATACTCAATTTGTATGGGTCGATTCGCTGTTAGAGCACGATTTGGTCAATACCTACAGCCATGTTTATAAATGGACAGGTCGAAAACCTGGGCTTAAACCCATTCTACTAATGGCTCATATTGATGTAGTACCTGTAGAGGAAGAAAGCCAAAGTGCCTGGACCCATCCGCCCTACAGCGGAGCCATCGCCGATGAATACATTTGGGGGCGGGGAACACTGGATGACAAGGTAAACATGTTGGGGGTTTTGGAAGCCTTTGAATCCCTGCTTCGCCAAAATTATCAGCCCGAGCGGAGCATCTATTTGGCCTGTGGTCACGATGAAGAAGTTGGTGGTCGGGAAGGAGCCATGGCGATAGCTCGCTGGTTTCGTCAGCAGGATATTGAATTTGAGTATATCCTTGATGAGGGAGGAGTGATTTTGGAAAAGGCATTGCCTGGACTGGAAGCGCCACTAGCGCTTATTGGTACTTGTGAAAAAGGCTTTACGACATTATCCCTATCAGTCAATCTCGAGAAAGGTGGTCATTCTTCTATGCCACCCAGTGAAACAGCCATTGGCATCATCAGCAAAGCCATTGCCCAGTTGGAGGCCAATCCCTTTCCCGAGCAAATGCAAGGCCCGATCCGACAATTATTTGATCATGCAGGACCAGAGACCCAATACCCCTATCGCATGATTTTTGCCAACCTCTGGCTATTTGAAGGGCTGCTGGCCGGACAGTTATCCAAAGCGACAACGACCAATGCAGCTATTCGGACTACCATCGCGCCTACCCTAATCAATGCAGGCTTCAAATCCAATGTACTGCCCACGAGTGCCAGTGCGACCATCAATCTTAGAATCATTCCTGGAGAAACGATCAGTTCGGTGATTGATTATGTAAAAGCGACCATTGATGACCCTAGGGTACAAGTACAGGTTGCCGAGAGCGAGCGTTTTATGAGCGAACCTTCTGTCGTTTCTGGCACCTCAACTTTTGGCTTTCGCGTCATCCAAAAAACCAGTCAAGAGATTTTTCCCCATGCAGTAGTTGCCCCATCTTTGGTCATTGCAGCAACGGATAGCCGCCACTATGAAGGGCTGAGCGATCAAATCTTCCGTTTTTTTGCAGTCCAACTTGAACGTGAAGACCTCAGTCGCATCCACGGTCTTGATGAGCGAATTGGAACGGAAGCCTACCGCAATCTTATCCGTTTTTATCATCAGCTGATTTTAAACAGTTGTAAGTAGAAAAAGTATATCCAGAAATATTTTCTTTTAAAATAACATCAAATAATTGCTATTTTAATTGAGTGTAACTATATTTGTTACACCTTTTAACATCAAATGGTTGATATTGCATTTTTACTCATCAACCTAGTATCACACTCTAAAACAAAGCGAAATATGGACCCAATGTTTAGAAACTTTCTTGCCATCTTGGCTGGAATTATTGTCGGTGGTGTCGTAAACATGGGAATTGTTGTGATAGGGCCTTCCATTATTCCTCTCCCTGAAGGAGTAGACCCCACTAATGTAGAAAGTTTAAAGGTGGCCATGCCCTCTTTTTCCTTAAAGCATTACATCATGCCTTTTCTAGCTCATGCTTTGGGTACCTTGGCAGGTGCTTACACTACGGTCAAAATTGCCGTGGCTCATCATATGAAGCTGGCCCTTGGTATTGGGGCTTTCTATCTGATGGGAGGAATTGTCAATGCGCAGATGATCCAATTCCCACTTTGGTTTTCTGCCCTCGATCTACTTGGTGCCTATCTTCCAATGGGCTGGTTGGCTGGTAAACTAGACGGAAAGACTTGGTCTGGAACCTAATGGCTAGGTAAGTATACCTCATGGTAAATAGGGTGGTGAGAATTAAGAACATGTTGAGGTCGATAAAGATATCAAACAAGCAGCAGCAAAATGATCAGCGTCTATCACAGACAAAAATGAATAAAATGCCAAATTTGGCCCACTACTAAAGGGTTCATTTTTGGGCGGATCACTTAAACTGATTATGGAAAATACTTATATGCATGCTCGCTATCCCGATTTGCTGCTGATCAAACTAGCCGCGATGTACCTAATGACTCGGCATGAAACGGTTAGCCCTGGCCAATTGAGCCGTTACTTAGCGAAAAAAGACTACTTACTTTACCCCGTTGATATAGATGATTTGATGGATTGGCTAGCTCGACAAGAGGCCTGGTCTGCTTATGGGCATGGCAACCGACGTTTCTATAGTTTAGGTTACTCTACCTGTCAAGGGGTTCCCTGTGAGCGATTAGGGTTTTCTGGGAATTAGAAAGCCCACGATGACTCGAATACGGGGCAGCCTTGTCGGACTGACTCCCCGCCAAAGTGCTAAGGCAGGCGGGGTCAGTCCGACAATCGCGGGCAGTCCATTTGTAAATGGAGGTTTGTTCCCCAAAGTATTTCAAGACAATGAGCGCAGTCCGACAATTCCAAGAGCCTCTTCGTAAGCCCGTGAAGAGCGTCCACCAAAGCCTTACACGGCGGCGAATACACCCCAATAAGCTATGGGACAGATAATATTTTATATAGAATGTATGGACCAATTGTACCTGTTTGGTCGTTTATACGTATACAGGGAAAAGCGAATGTCTTTTAAGGCTTCCGCGTTGAACCATGAATAATACCTTCCTATGAATGAACAACTATGTTGGCGACTCATCGATTCAGCCTGGGCTGTTTTTCCCCCTCTTGATCAAACGCGGAAACGCGCCATTGCGCTCAAGAATATCACAGCACTTGAACAGCTCAGTTTAATGCTTGATCGCTTGATTAGTGTAGAGCTTCAAAAACAGTTGAAGCAGCTTAGTAAGGAAGAGCTCATTGGCTTTATTCATTTTTTCGAACAACAATTAGCTCACCTAGCCGATCAGCATTTACCTGCTTGGAGTCAATATAAAAAAAGCGATATTCATCTAGCTACTGCTTTTGCCATCGGGATGGGGCAACATTATTTCCAACAGGTTAAGAGACAACCCGCTCTGCTCCATGTCCAATTACAAGCCATTTCTTTTGCTTTATTGCCCTATACGACCTATGAGCAGGAATATGGGATATTACCCACCAACTTTCAACAATCTCCACCTTCCCTAAGTAAATCAGCTTTCAATCGCTCCTCTAGGCGGCCCTAGAAAAGATAGCTATGCCATCTAAGCCTCATTTCGCTAATCATTGACTTACCCTAAAAAGGGTATTTTCAATGTAAAGCAATGTGTTTACTGATTGGATAGATTCTATTGGCATAGTTCTTGGCTAATGGCCTAATATATGTGATTTAATGCTGTCACAAAAAATTGAAAATCCATTCTTTACTCCCCTCCTTGTCTTCTCGCCTCTTTTTCCAAAACATGTGACAACTAACATTGATCTTCCAATGACTCCTCCCTCTAATGGCCAATCGTTTAGAAAGTTCTCTTGAATAAGAATTAACCCGATAAGAATAACTATGAAAAAACCATTACAAATTAAAACCTTTCTATTCCTATTTATCTTATTTCCTTTTTTGGCTACTGCCACGACTTTCACCTCTGTTCAAACAGGTATTTGGACAGATGCAAGTACTTGGGGGACAAGCATTGCTCCCGACAGTAGTGACCATATCATTATTAGTGCGGGGGATACCGTAACCATTACTGGTTCTGCTTATATCCATACGGGAAATATTATAGTAGAAGCAGGTGCCCTATTGATTGCCAACTGTGGTGATTCTAGTGATGGATTAACCCTCAGCGGAGGGGAATATCACATCTTTGGTCAGCTTAGCCTGCCTTTTCCCGATAAGGATTTAAAAATTAGTGGAAATAGTTTTTTCTGGGGGCATCCTTCCGCAGAGATCTTTATCAGCGATGATTGGGAGATTGCAGGTAATGCTAATGTAGTGGTAGACGGAATTTGTGTAGAAGTAGATGATGATTTCCATATCAATGGGACAACCACTGTTCTTTGTGGAAATGGTGGCGTTAGCATTGGGGCGGATAATAGTGCCAATACCTTTAATTTCATGAATGGGGCAACAGCCAATCAAATGTGTTTAGTAACTACGGTCTACAGAGGTGTAGGTGGAGATTGCCAAAATACGGTTATTCAAACTGGATTAGGTAACCAAGCACCGATTGCAAATGATGATAGTGAAACCACTAGAGAAAATAATAGCATAGATCTGGATGTACTCAATATGGGAACGAGCGATAGCGATCCAGATAATGATGAATTGCTCTTACTTAGTGCGGGTACAAATGGATTGGATGGTTTTACAGCAGCTAGTGGGAGAGTTATTTTACGAGATAATGGTACACCTGGAATCCCTAGTGACGACTATTTTACCTACATCCCATTGACGGATTTTGTTGGACAAGATAGCTTTCAATATTTTATCTCTGATCAAAATGGTGGAGTAGCAATGGCAAAAGTGCTTATTACTGTTTCCTCTAGCTCTAGACTACCGGTTGTCCTCACGGCATTTGAAGGCTATGAAACGGCCTGTGATATGCTATTAACCTGGGAGACAGCCAGTGAGGATAAAAATGACCAATTTGAGTTGGAACACAGTGTAAATGGCCGAGATTTTATGCAAGTAGCGCGAATTCAAGGAAATGGAAGTACAGAGCTCTCTCAGTTTTACCAATACACCCACCAAAACCCCAGCCGTAAAAACTACTACAGATTGCGACAAGTTGACTTCGATGGAAGTAGTTCACTATCTGATGTGATCGTTCTGGAAAGTACTTGCTTTGATGCCAGTCAAACACATGGCCTATTGAATGTATTTCCCAATCCAGTGGCAGGAAGCGATTTGACTTTGAAAATTAGTGCAACTCAATATGAAACTCAAGCCATCTATGTCAGTGATATGATGGGCCGTTTTTACTATATGAATGAATATGCCTTGAATGAAGGAATGAATACCATTAGCCTACCCGTCGCAGATCTATCGGCAGGAAATTACCTAATCAAAGTTGGAATGGATACCCAGCGTTTTACCAAAGTGGAGTACTAACTAGCCCCGATTAATAATTTGATGTCGCCCCATCCACTGTCGGATATCCTCTTTCTTCACAGCCGTTGCCATTAAATCAGGGAACTGGTCGGGCGTACAGGCAAAAGCGGGAATATCAAGGGTAGCCAATTGACTAGCCATAGATTGATCAAAGACTGGGGCACCTTGATCACTAAGGGCGAGCAAAGCGATAAATTGGGCACCTGATGCTTTGATGGCTGCCGCCCTTTTGAGCATCTCCCTTTCATTTCCTCCTTCAAACAAATCGCTGATCAAAACCACAATGGTATCACTGGGGCGTGTGATAAGATCACTGACGTAGACCAGGGCTTTGTGAATATCCGTTCCCCCTCCCAACTGGGTACCAAATAGTAAATCCACTGGATCGCCTAATTCAGCGGTCAAATCTACGACCGTTGTATCAAAGACCACCAAATGTGTTTTGACGGATCGCAAAGAAGCCATAATGGCTCCAAAGACACTGGCATAAACCATCGAACTGGCCATTGATCCACTTTGATCGATTGCGAGAATGACTTGTCTAAGTGACTGCCCTTTTCGACCATGACCAATCAGTAATTCAGGAATAATAGAGTTGTATTCTTTTTGATAGTGTTTGAGGTTGAGGCGAATGGTGCGATTCCAATCTATCTCCTGGTACTTGGGTCTTCGATTTCGGACCGCTCGACTGATGCTTCCTTCGATAGCTTGACGCATTGGGTTGCGCAATCGTTTTTCCAACTCGCGCACCACCTTTTCCACTACCTTTCTAGCGGTCTCTTTGGTCTTTTTAGGCATCACCTTATTGAGTCCCAGAATGGTAGCGACTAAATTGACATCTGCTTCGACAGATTCCAATAATTCGGGTTCCAACAACATCTGTTGTAAGCCCAGTCTTTCCAATGCATCCTTTTGCATCACCTGTACCACAGAACTCGGAAAATATTTTCGGATATCGCCTAGCCATCGGTTGACATTAGGAGAAGAAGCTCCTAAGCCGCCCCGACGCTCCTGATCATAGAGCGCTTCTAGTACTCGATCCATGCCTTGCATTTCGCCATCCAGTTCCATTGTACCTGCGGGATCTGCCTTTTGTCCAAGGATGAGCCGCCATTTTCTCAGGCGTTCGTCGATCTTTTCCACTAATTGAATTGTTGTTGAAGGAAGTAATAAACCGCAATTCAAATATCACTATAAAATTTGGAACTTATTCCTTGGTATACTGCTTTTTCTTACTTTTGGTGCATCAATAGATTTGCGTGAAATCAGATTTACACGGTGAATTCACCGAGAGTCAACAGGAGGTTCTAAAATCCATTAGAATTTCCAAAATCATCCTGCCCATATTTTTGGGAGTTGGGGTCGTTATATATCTATTGTGGAAGCAGTTTAACCCTGACGACTTTGCGCAAATCAATTGGACCCGCCATAGTACCCTATGGGTAGCCGCGTCTTTGGGCTTGCTCATCATTCGCCATCTCGCCTATGCAACGCGTTTGCGCATTTTATCGGACCGGGAATTTAGCTGGCGGAAATGTATCGAATTGATTTTTATCTGGGAGTTTAGTTCTGCGGTTTCTCCTACAAGTATTGGCGGCTCTGCAGTAGCCCTTTTTGTTCTTTCACAGGAAAAACTATCGACGGCAAAAACCACCACGCTAGTAATCTATTCTGCTGTACTCGACACCCTTTTTTTCATCAGTACCTTACCCATCTTACTCCTTCTTTTTGGACCTCGAATCATCCGACCAGGAATGGAATCCCTTAGCGATTTGGATAGTTGGGGCTATACCTTTTTAGGAGCCTATACCTTTATGGCCATTTATGGAGCGCTCTTCTTTTATGGATTATTTATCAATCCCAACTCTATGAAGAACATGCTTTTGGTGGTCACTCGCTTCAAATACCTGAGCCGCTATCGGGAATGGGCAAAGACCTTAGGGCAGGATTTGATTGTTGCTTCTAAGGAGATGGCTAGAAAGAGCTGGCGCTTTCACGTAGGCGGTTTTTTATCGACTGCTACTGCTTGGTCCTGCCGATTCTTTTTACTGAATTGCTTGATTATCGCCTTTGTCGATACCATTCCCATTACGCTAAAAGAGCAATTGGTTTTGTACAGCCGTTTGGAAACTATGTTTGTCATTATGGCCTTTAGCCCGACACCTGGAGGAGCTGGGTTTGCAGAAATCGTTTTCTGGGGCTTTCTGAAAGACTATGTGCCTTATAAAGGGGTTGCGCTTATTGTCGCCTCCGTATGGCGTTTGTTTACCTACTATTTCTATCTGTTTGTGGGAGTCATTGTCATTCCCAACTGGATTCGCACCATCCTCAATGAACGCAAAAAACGCAAACTTCAGCAAAAGACTGGCTGATCCATTTTATTCTGGTACCTGAAGTAATATCTTAAGCGCGAGCAAGCGATCATCGCTTTGGTCCAAAACCGATTTAGCATATTGATGAAGGGCTTCAATATCGATGTTTTCCTGCCCTAAAATCTCCTGTATCCTATTGTCGTGATCTCTAAATTGGGTGAGCGTTGAATTCTCTGGCAAAGCCTTGGCGCCCGCTAATTGGCCTAGGTTATTGGCAGACAGCACAGAGCTATTGCGCACATGTAAAGGGAGTCGATCATAACCTATACTCAACTCATTTACATTTTGATAAATTTTGTAAATCGCTTCCCCACTAGCACGGGCGTAAAAGGCGCGTCCCATACGCCCCATCAGATCCATTTTATGTGGGTCAATTTGCCCTTGCTCATCAAGCACGCCCTTGTCAATGTGTATTCTGACTACTTCGCAAATGATCAAATGCCCTGCGCCGCCCTCTTCACCAAGCGCAATAATATCCCGTACCTGGCACTCCAACTGGGCTGGCGATTCCTTTACCCGAAAAGGGCGGACCACCTCTGATTCCACTGGCGTCAAACCGCTTTTGACAAATTCATCGCTTGTCGATGGAAAACCAATACTGGCTACCGCCATCTGCCGCACGATGGCATAATTGACCACATTGATGACCACCTCTCTGGTCTGCTGGATATTGTGAAGAGTATCCTTGGTGGTATTGTCCGCTACGCGTCGATTGGAGGAGAAAACCAATATGGGCGGATTAGAGCTAAAACAGTTGAAAAAGCTGTAAGGGGCTAAATTGGCCTGCCCGTCTTTGTCTATTGTACTGGCAAAAGCAATTGGACGAGGGGCTACGGCACCTAGTAAATACTGGTGTACAGCACTGGTTGGGGTATTCTTTGGATCAATGGTAAGCATATAATGAGTAATTTATCGAAAGATACAAAATAGCAGGTGTTCACTCATGGAGTGGAGAAAACTTAAGTTGGGCTAAAGATGTTTCACAATCGCATCCATGTCCATTAGGAAAGTGCGCTGGAATTCCAGCGTACCCCTTAGAATTGAAAGCGGATAAGGACAAAGTCTAAATTACATCGTCCTCCGTAAATTCATTATTAATTTAATCTATTTGCTATGTCA